>CAUZBA010000101.1:0-9650 GCA_963577635.1 Phycisphaerae bacterium | reverse complement strand
CTTCATCTTCTGGATCGCGACACTGAGTTTATTCATCTCACTCGCCCGCAAGGCCTCGTGCCGTGGCCAGTAGGCATCGTCAGGATACAGCTTCCCCGAGTCGCTCAGAAGGTTGTCAAGCTTCTGGAAATCTCGGGTTCGGCTGTAAAGAGCTGCCAGTTCCTTCCGTGTCACCGGACGTTTCGGGTTGCGTTGCAGGATCTTTTCCAATTCAGAAATGGCGGCACTGAGATCTCCTCTGGAACGTTGAATCACCGCACGCAGTTGCCGTGCGTCGTCGAGTAGAGGATCAAGCTCCAGCGCTCGATCCAGGACGGACAGGGCGTTGCCTAAATGTTCGGGATTTTTGGACAGCAATTCAGCCTTCACCATATAGAGCGTCGCGTTGCGCGGTTGCTTCTCGATCGCGGCGTCAAGACGGGACACCGCCTCGTCGGTCCGGCCCCGCATCTGGGCGATCTGCCCCTCGAGCATCAGAGTCGTGACGGTATGACCATGCTCTGCCGCCGTTGCCCGAATGATCTGCTCTGCGTCGTCTATCTTCTCGTTTTGCAGTAGAGCCCGAGTGTAGGTGACACGGGCCTGCACGTCGTCTGGATTTGATTCCAAAATATCCTTGTAAATTTGAATCGCTTCATCGACACCGTCGGCGCGTTGTATCAACAGTTGTGCCAGTTCGGTGGTCGCTGGACGCTGATGCTTGCCCTCGATCCTTGAAGCCTGTCGGTATGCGCTGATCGCAAAGTTTGTCTGTCCCATCACGCTGAGTTGCTGGGCGACGATGTGATAATCCCTTCCTTCTGGATCCTTGTCACTCGATTGAATGAAATCCTGCAACTCATCCGTCGCGTCTTCGATTTCACCTGCGTTTCGCAGAATGGCAGCTTTGGTGATGACGCTGTCGAGCGTCAGGCCGCGCTTGTCGATGACTTCGTCAATCTGCTCTATCGCTTCATCGTGGCGCTTCAGTTTAGATAGGGTCCGAGCCATGGCGAGAAGGTTGTGCACGTTCCCGGGTGCCCTCTCGGCAATGTCCTGGCGCAGTTGAAGCGCCCGCTCGGCGCTGCCGAATGCCTCTTCATACTGCAGGTATCGGTTGGCGTGCATGTAGTTTCGCGAGTGATATTCGTACAAGCTGCGCAGGGATTTCAGGGCACCCTTGTTGTTGCCGACATGATAGAGCGCCAAGCTCAGACCAATCAGTCCACGGGCGTTCGTCGGACGCTGCTTCAGGGCGGTTTGAAAGGCCTCGCTGGCTGAACCATATTCCTGCGTTCGCAGAAGTGTGAATCCCAGCGTTACCCAGCCGTGAGAATATACCTGCCGAAACTCCAGGCCTTCGCGCAATGCGGCCACCGCCTCATCATTGAGGCCTTGTGCTATCTTCAGCCGCGCGAGGAAGAACGCACCCTTGGCGAGGTCAGCACCCTTGCCGTCCTTCGCGGTTCGGGCACGGGCAACGATCAACCCAGCCTCTTTGAAATCCCGTCGTGACAGCGCATCAACAAACATGGCGTCGATGACGAGTGGATTGTGGAGTTCGTCATCGCTCACCTTGCGCAGTTCTTCGCGAGCGCGTTCAATGTCGCCCTCGCGTTGGTAATACGCATACCATTGAACGGCTCTCAGGGCTGGATCCTCTTGACTCGCAATCCGTTCCTTGAGGACCGACTCGACCTCAGATTCCACATCGAGTTCACCGCGTATCAGTTTTCGGAGGCGCTCGACCCATTCCGCGTCGACGCCGGCCTTTTCGCCCTGCTCGACGTAGGTGAGCTGTTTCTCCTTATCAGTACTGATCTCCATGAGCTTAATCAGGAGATAGGTGTCGCCCGGCTGTTCATTGAAAGCATCTTCCAGGATCTGTATGGCGGTGTCTTTTCGATTGGCAACGAAGTATTGCTGTGCCGCGCGAATTGAGAACATCGGATTGTCCGCGATGTGCATCTCACTGAGCAACTCATCGACCTCGTCGAACTTCTCCTGGCCCAGAAGAATTTCCACCTTCATTCGCTGGTGTTTTTCGCCTTCTCGGGCCCTTTCAGGGATGCTTTCCAGTTGTTTGTCGGCCTCGGCGTACATCTTCTGCCGAACGTAGAGTTGCGCCAGGGCGTATCTCGCAGGGGTCACATGCGGCCATCTCTTTACGACAAGTTTGAATTGATCGGTGGCAGCGCCCCACTCCTTCATGCGCATCCGCAATTCAGCCGATTCCAGCAAAGTACGCATAGAGTCTTCGCCGCGTTCGAGGGATTCATCGACATGGATGGCTGCCTCGATGTAATCCCCTCGCGCATAGCTGATGCGCCCGGCCAGTTTGGTGAGCGCCGGTCGCTCGCCGAATTCACCGATGATCACCTTGAGCTTTGCTTCCATGTCGCCCAGAATCTTCTTGCGTTCCACCTGATCCGTGATGGGTTCGACTCGGCTCGACCAGATCTCGAGAGACGAAATGCCGCACACCATTCTGTAAATTCTCCGGCGCAGGAAGTCCATCGGTGGGGCTTCATCCGACGTGTTCCACGCGTTATCGAACATGATCAACGCCCCCTCGAACTTGTTCTGATCGCGCAACACGTTGCCCAGTGTGAATGCCATCAGCAGGCTGTTCGGGTAGGCCTCGCGGGCGGCCCGTGCGATTTGTTCACATTGTTCGAGATATTGCGACGGCAGACGATCCTGCTTTGTGCTCTTTGTCGCCTTGACGTAGTGCTCCAGAATCAACTGAATCGCGCGCGAAGTCAGTTGCGGTGAGGCCGGTTCCTTTAGAAGCCGCTCGCGCAGCTGTTCTACATAGGGCGCCGATTTCTGGAGCCGATCGAGCGACAGCAGAATGAACATATGGTCGAGCAGGCGGTCAAGGTCTTCCGGGTTCTTTTCAAGAGCGGCTCGGGTCAGTTGAACGGCTTCGTTTCGCAGTTCGGCCGCCAGCTCGCGATCGCCACCGAGCTCATCCAGGGAATCCGCCTCGAGCAGGTTCCACCGCGCCAGGTGTTTGGCGTAGCGTGAATCCTGCGAGTTTTCTTCGCTCGACTGTGCCGCGCGCAGGATATCCGTGATCTGCTGCCGGTCTGCAGCCGTGGGCTTGATCGCCGATGCGTCTGCGATCCGGTAGACTTGGCTTATCGCGCGATATTTGATCGCAAGATCGAAGTCAGGGTAAGACTCAAGAATCGCTTGTGTTTTGTCGTGGACACTGTCCCACTCGCTGGATCGGCCCATTTCGACCGCCAGGCGAACACGCAGATCCATCAGAAGCTGCAACGGTCTGGGGTCGTGAGGGTGCAAGTGCACCGCACGTTCCAGCCATGCGATCTGTGTGCCGAGGTGGTGGCTGGCGTCGCGCACGCTGGTCACGGGGGTCAAGCTGTTCGCTTCGCTCGCGTGAATCATGACGTCCAGGTCTTCTGAGTACTCGCGGTAGCCGGCCACCTTGGCGTAGAGCTTGGTGGCATCAAGGTATTTACCGGCCGCCATCGCTTTGTCGGCCTCGCGCAGCGTGGCCGCGGCGGACCGCCGCCCGGCGACGTACCACACCGCGGCCAGCGCAACGCCCAGACCCAAGAGACCTGCGCTGAGGAAAACAACGAGTTTCGTATTGAGGCGACGGGCCATCGGCGACCGCTCCAGCGTGAATGTGTTAAATGAGTTAGATGTCTTCCTTGGCCACATTGGGGTACAGACCCTGCTTGACCTCTACCCAGTCAGGCAGGCATGCCATGATTTCCGGCAGCATGACCGAAAGAAACGCGGCCGCGCGGTCCGCGGGATCGACCTTGTCCGCCAATTGCGGCACATTCACTTCGATCTTGCAGTGATAACTGTATCGATCCAGCGGATTCCATCCCGAAGCGCGAACACGGTCAGGGTCCTTCATGAATCTTCCGTTGACCGCGAAAAAGTAGAAGACGTTAGTGGTCAGCGGCGTCACGCCTGGTGGCGTTTTGGTGTACTGAAAGCGTGTGACGGTGATCTGCGTCTGCGGGATGTGCGTGCCGTCGGGGGTGAGCTGCCCACGGACCTTGATCGGTTGTGTCCGGTCGTCGTCTCGTGCGCCATATTGCGGTCCGCTCACCTGGATCACTTGCGTCGAAACCCCGCTGCCCACCGGCAGGGCGCCGCCGGCCGTGGCGCACCGCTCGGCCACGTGCGGCACCGTGCCGATCGTGCCGGTGTAGTAGGCGACATGCAGATGGACGAATGCATCCGGTTGATCACCGTACCCTTTGGCGCGGGCGTAAGTGCGGCTGATGTATTGATGGGTGCCCAACGTATGTTCCGCGTCCTTGGACAGGCGTATGTCTTTGTTCAACATCTCCCAACGGCCGGAGTCGGAATCCGCGCTGCCGACCACTCTGGGGATGCTGGTGAGCCGGTGTCGCAGTGGGATCTTATCCTTGAAAAGGACAGTCTCTGTGGCCCGGACAACGCCGTTGAGCCCGAGAACCGCCACCAGCATCACGCCACCGGCCACGGCCGGCGCAATGACATTGCTCGACAGGGCATGCGCGGTGAGCAGTCGCCGGCAATACCACCCGACCGCGACGGTCGATATCGCCGCAACCAGCAATATGGCCATCGCCCACGTGGTATTCAATCCGCCAGGGATCTTGGTCGGTTGAAAACTCATCAGCATGGCCCCGTAGGTCAGGCCCGCCGCGACCGTCAGCGCAATACCGACCAGCACGCCCCTCGTGCCCTGCATGACGGCCGACGCCGTGGCCGGCGCGCGTTCGCCGCCATCGCGAGGACTTGTAACGGCGGCGCTGCGATCGTGGTCCGTGCGGTTCGCTGCATTCGACGGCGGAGGCTGACCCTCCGTGATCACGAGGTTGTCGAGGATCCACCCCAGCATCCAGAATATGCCAGCGGCCGGGATCAGCATGAGCATGCCGATGAATACGTGCAGGTCGCCGGCAGCCACTCGTGGATCGACCTTCGCGTAGAGGGCCCCGATGACGGTCACCCGACCCACGTTGACGAATACCGCAACGGGAACCGCCATCGCGACCATGACCAGTCGCTGCCACCAGGCCCGATTGGACAGGAACGCCATGGCCACGCCGAGAGCCACGAACGCCATGAGCATGCGCAACCCCGAGCAGGCCTCCGCAACATTCAACGGATCGAGCCTTTCTCCACCGCTCCATAATTCGATCGTGTTGCCGGCCAGGACGACATCCATGTCCAGAAACATGCCGAGGATCTTGAGCAGGAACGCCGACGCGATCGCGGCGATGTCCTGGAGCTTCCAGGCGATCAGGTTCCACAGGCGATCGGACACCTTGACCGCGAAGACCAGGTAAAGGATGGGAAACCAGAGGTACCGCAGCATGGAAGAGCCCAGGACGAACCAGACCAGGCTGAACAGCACCAGAATCATGCTGTACCCCTGCAGCATGTCGTTCTGACCCGGGTAGATCCACCATATGTAGCTGAAGATCCCAAGGAACAGCAGCATCAGGCCTCTGGGTGAGATTCGCCGGGTCGTCGCCACCAGCCGGTCGCGGTGCTGGAAGATGAAATAGCAACTGATCAGCGGCACGATCATGGCGTGTTGCCAGTTCGGATCGTGGTAGGCGGTGCGGCCCATTCGCGAGAGAAAATTGTAGTGCAGCGTCACGAACAGCGATCCGAGCAGCGCCATCCAAACCCAGCCACCCGCGGTGATCAGAGATGGGTAACCAGCGGTCAGCGTTATCCCTGTGACCGATCTTCTGGACATAGAGTCAGCCCGCCCCCTCGATCGCAATCTGCCGAAATGTACCGCTATTATACGAAGCCACGGTGACGTCGGTTCGCCGAGAACTTTCTCCTGAGACCATGACGGTGCCTACCCCAGCCAGGGTCGCGGACCAGACCTCACAATCAACGTAGTCAACGCAGTTTGGCGCTCAGTCCCCGGAAGACGTCCTGTCCAAAGTTCCGGTCGAGAATGAAACCAAACCCATAGGTCATCCTGAACCCGTTGCGCGCAACGGCCAGGGATGTGGCCACGAAACTCTGGCCCACGTTGATCAGGTCGTTCGGCTTGAGGTAGAAATCTGGCTGGGTTCCTTCGAAAATAGCACGAATGTTCAACCGGACGGTCGCCTGCTGGTTGTCGCCCACCATTCGAGTCAGGTCCACCCGCTCCGGCCAGGCCAGCTGGTTCAGCCCGCCGGCCGCGGCGATCAGACGCTGGAGCGTCAGGTCGCGTTCGCCGGGAAGCCCGAACGTGCCGGGGCGGTTGACCGCACCCGTGACGAAGACATTTCCGATCACCGGCGACGGCACGCGGATGATGTCGCCCGGGCGAATCACGATGTTGTACTGCATGTCGCCGTCTTTGAGCTTGTCGTAAGGGATCTCGATGACACGCTGTGTCAGCACCGGGCTGCCATCCGCTGCGTCAATGCCCTCCTGACCGTGACCGGTGACGGTCGATTCCACGCGCATCCATTTACCGTCGACGTGCACCCACTCGCCTTGACTCTCGCCGCCAACCATGGACTGGCCCATGGATTCGAGCGGCGAGGTCGATTCGCTGCGCGGCGGCCCCGGTTGGGCCTCACCGGGCGCGGCGTCCAGTGCATCTTCGAGAAGCGTGCCGGGGTCCACCATCGCGCCGTTTTCCGGATCGTCTGAAGGTGTCCCGTCGGATGGTCTGGCACTTTTCTTCGATCTGATCCCGCGGATCACGTACATCTTCTTGATGCGGCCATCCGCCCCGCGAGCCAGAGCAAGGGCGTCAAGCAGACGAAAATCCGCATGCAGGATGCTGAAGGTTCCTATCAGGGTGCCCGACGTTCTCGGTTCGCCCATGACGCTGTACGTGTCTTGCGTCCGCTGTTGCACGATGACCGTCACGGTCGGGTCTTTCAGGAGGCCCTTACGCTCGATGATCCTGGCGACTTTCTGTTCCAGTTCGAGTTCGGTGATCCCCTCCACGTGGACCGTGCCGACGATGGGCACCCGGACGTTCCCCAGCGAATCGACGCGGCGCGTAGCCCCGAAATCCTGACCGGCCGCGAGCAGCTCGAACACCGAAATCGAGACGACGTCGCCCGCCCCGATCCTGTATTCCTCGATGGTCGGTTCCAGATCCGAAGGGGTGATCTGCGACAGGCCGGGTGGGTCATCGGAGGGTTCGTCGATAATGTCAAGCTGGTCAAGGATCGGCATCACGACGGGAGTGCGCTCCCAGCGCCCGACGACCGACGGGTTCATGAACGAATCCAGTTCGCACCCGGTCGCGGCCGCGACCAGCAGCGCCAGGACCCACGGACGCGTTCGCCACCGTGTCGGACGCTTTGTTGACCACGAGGGTGTTTGCGGGCGTTTCATGTTCTTGCTCACCTCGTCGCGTCGCGGGCCGAAGCCCACACGCCAACGACGGACCGGAGTCCTGCCAGGACCGCCACCGCAGAAAACACCAGCATAGTAACGAATTACCGGCCACGCCGCCCGGTCTTGTTATTGGACGTACCGTCGCCGGTACCGACGGCCGCACTGCCCCGTTAGATCCCTTCGTCCTATCGAGCATCGGCCTGTAGTCGCGGGCGTCTTAGGTCGTAACATGATACGTTGAAGGCCAGGGCGGGTTCGGGCATGGAACAGACGATCAGCATCATCGGTGACGGCGCCATGGCCACGGTTTGTGGCCTCCTTTTGGAGGGCCAGGGGGCCCGCGTCACGATTTGGGGGGCATCCCCGGACCACGTGGCCAGCGCGATTCAGACACGTCATAGCCGGCACCTGCCGCAATTCCGAATCCCCGATTCGATTCGCCTCACGGGCGACGATCGCGAGGCGTTTGCAGGTGCGACGATGGTCGTCTCGGCAGTTCCGACCCAATACGTTCGGACGGTCTGGCAGCGGCTCGCGCCTCAGGCACCCCCCGGGGTCCCGGTGGTGTCGGTGGCCAAGGGAATCGAGACAGACACACTGATGCGCCCCACGCAGATCGTCGCCGACGTGCTGCGGAATCAGGGCCCGGACGACCCCGACGGCCCGCCCCGCCCGCTGGCTGCGTTGTCGGGTCCTTCGGTGGCCGACGAACTGGCCCGCTGTCTGCCCGCGACAGTCTGTGCCGCGAGCGACGACCACGATCTGTGCTCGCTGATCCAGCGCACGTTCAGCACCCACTGGTTTCGGGTCTACACCAATGACGACCTGAATGGCGTGGAACTGGCCGGGGCCACGAAGAACGTCATCGCGCTGGCGGCGGGGATTCTCGACGGGCTGCAGGCGGGGATCAATGCGAAAAGCGCGCTGCTCTCGCGCGGCCTGGTCGAGATCACGCGCTTGGGAGTGGCCATGGGCGCCAACGCCGAGACGTTCAGCGGCCTCGCGGGCGTCGGAGACCTGGCGACGACGTGCTTCAGCCCCACCGGCCGCAACCGGACCTGTGGCGAGCAACTTGGCAAGGGTCGGAAGCTCGAAGACGTCCTGGCCACCGTGCGCGGCGTGGTCGAGGGCGTGCCGACCACCAAAGCCGTCGTGAGGCTCGCCGACCGGTTTCGCGTCGAGATGCCGATCACGGCGGCCGTCCATGCGGTTTTGTTCGAGTCCCTGGATCCGATCGAAGCGATCAGTCGCCTGATGAGCCGCCAGCCGAAGCCCGAGCGGGTGGTGTGAGCAGCAGCAGAGCAGCAGAGCAGGAAAGCAAGAGAGCAGGAAAAAGGAGGCCGGACCACTGTCCTGCTTTTCCGCTTTTCCGCTCTATCCGTTCTCCCGGTGGTTGCCATTCATCCAGGGGCACCCCCCGACGCGAGCCGTTGATCTTCCGCTTGCGCCGCCCCTGTCGATTGTGACGACCAGGTCACGCAGTCAACCCGGTCAATCTTGAGAAATAGAGGCACCGGCCCGCGGGTGTATGTGAGAATTCACGCTGTCCGCTGCGCCTTCGACGTTTCGTGGCGGGCCGCGCCGCCCTGTCGACCCAGCAGGGCGCGTGTCTTGAGCCGGGTACTTGGGAGGAACCGAGGTCATGGACCTGGACACGATTCTAAAAACGGCGCTCGAATTGGGCGCGTCGGACATTCATCTGGTGGCCGGTCACCCACCGATGGCGCGGTTGCAGACGATCATGACACCGATGGACTATCCGGTGATCACGCCGGAAGGCGCCTTGCGGATGCTGAAGCACGCCGCCAGCGATTCCCAGATGACCAAGTTCGAAAAGATCAAAGACTCCGACTTCTCGTACGAAATACCCGGCCTTGGCCGATTCCGAATCAATGCGCACCAGCAGCGGCGTACGGTTGCCATCTCACTGCGCGCGATCAAAGAGAAGATCCCCGCGTTCGAATCGCTGAATCTGCCCGAGGTGGTTCAGCGGCTGACCTACCTGCCGCGCGGCCTGATTCTCGTCACGGGCGACACCGGGTCGGGCAAGTCCACGACCCTGGCTGCGATGATCGACGGAATGAACAAGCGCTACCAGAAGCACATCATCACGCTGGAGGACCCGGTCGAATACACATTCATCAGCGACCGATGCATCATCGAGCAGCGCGAACTAGGTGACGACGTCCCCAGCTTCGCCAGCGGCCTGCGCCATGTGCTGCGTCAGGATCCGGACATCATTTTCGTCGGCGAAATGCGAGACCTGGAGACGACTGCGGCGGCGATCACCGCGGCCGAGACCGGACACCTGGTGCTCTCGA
>CAUZBA010000100.1:0-9719 GCA_963577635.1 Phycisphaerae bacterium | reverse complement strand
CCCAATGACGGCTCCGGCTGCCACGCTGGCCACCGTACAACCGCCATTCTCAGCAAGACCTCTCTGGGGGTGCCGCACTTTTGCTCCGCCCTTCACAGCTAAAGAGTTGACCCCTCGCCCCCAGCGCGTGGGTCGAGTCGCAACGTCCGTCCGGGTCTGCGGGCGGGAATGCCTGATGCCGATCCGGCTCGGCCGAGCAGGAAGGGCCGGCGCTACGCCAATCAGAATTCCAGCACCAGCGTTCCGTAGTATTTCAGATCGTTGTGCTCCGCATTGCCCGCGGTGTGCGATTCGTATTCATCCTCGACGCCGACCTTCAGACTCAGCCCGTCGGAACGGCTGATTTTCATGAGCCATTCGAGCTTGGATACCACGCGATACTGGTCGAGCTCTGCGAGGTCGGGATAGAACGTCGCGTACCCCGACACGGTCTGGCAGTCCGTAAGATTCCACTTGACGACGGCGGCGCTGATCAGGCCCTCGGGCCGCAGTTCGCGCTCTCCGCGAAATTCCTTGGTGACGCCGCCGCCGATGCGCGAGTTGATCTCGAGCCGATCGGTCTTGACGACGTCGTAACCCACGCCGCCGAAACCGCCCAGGCGCTGCTCCCACGGATCGAACTCGTCGTAGTCGTAGATCCCCTGTGCGAATATGAACCACGGCGATTTGGGCAGGAGCCACCGCTTCGTCAGATCGGCGTTCAATTCGTTGCGCGTCGTTTCGCCTCGCGACTTCGCGTAGTAGTAGGTCGACTTGAAACTCCACTCGTCGCGCCCGTCCTTCCTTTCGCTGTTGAATGCCAGGCGCAGGTTCGTGCTTTCCGTATTCCCCTCGGCGCCGGATAAGCCCAGCTCAAGGCGCGACTTCCAATCCTTGAAAAATGCCCGGCGCCGTGCTGGCGATTCGTCGGGGGCGACGTCCGCCAGCGGGGGATCCGGCGGTGCCTCGGCCGCCGCCGGCGTTTCTGCGGGCGGTTGCTCGGAAGCCTGCGCCTGCGGTTCGATGCTGCGGATGTGATCGGCCTGGATGGTGAGCCTGCCGAGCACCGGGTGGTTCAGGGTCACCGCCTGCGGCGTCGTTTCGACGATCGTGGCCTGCAGCACCTCGCCGGTGGTGAGCGTCACCTGCTCAGGCCGGGCCGGGGTCGGCGCCGCCAGAACGGCAATGAGTGACACGAGAAGACGGCGAATCGGCATGTGAAGCAGCCCACCCCCCCCGGACCGGCACCGATGATTCCTTATCGGCGCAGACTGCCCAGTTGCTGCACGTTCGGGCCGTCCTCGGCGTATTCGGCCGCCACGATGAATTCAAGCAACTGGGCATCGGCGACAACGCCGATGACGCCGTTGACGATGAACATGACAGGAGGAAAAGCAGACCGCGCAGCGGTGCCTCGGTGCCGAGGTGTTTTTTTTTCAGGAACCCGTAAACCGTGTCCATGATTGTCAGCCTCCCGGCGGCCCGGACGCAGGATACACGTAAGTGATGACGATCCCCGTCATTGATTTCCAGACGCTTCGCGTCGCACCCGGAACGGATGCATCTGTGTCAGTTCTGCGCGGCCGCGCCGGAATGACAGGTGATCCCGTCGAGCGCGTCGACCAGCAGTTTCGCGACGATCCGGTGGCCGGCGGGTGACAGGTGCGTGTCCATGGCCATGTAGACCAGTTCGCCCCTTGCCGCGTGCTGCTTGAGCGCGGGCGTCGTGTCCACGAAGCGAGCGCCCACTTCGTCGCAGATCGCTGCAAGGTGAGACGCCAGTGTCGCCTCGGGTTTCAGGTCCCATCCGGTCGGCAATCGATCGATGGCCGCAGGCTGGGCCCTGTCGGTGACGACGGGCAACGGATGAAAATCGATCGAGTCAGCTAGGGCGCGCAGCTTCATGGGGATCAGGACGACGACGAGATCGATCTTCCGGTCACGCAACATGTCGGCCCCGTCACGGATGGCGGAGGCCGTCAGCGGCCACCCGGGATTTCCTGCGGGGCTGTGCTGGGCTCCCGGCAACGTCGGCAGGAATCGAACCTCGCGCTCAGCTCCGGATGAATCGCGGAACGTGCCGGCCAGGAACGCGATCGCCGACGGCGCCGAATCGCGGCTCCGCAGCAGATCGAACAATCGGTGCGTCGGCGATCGTTTCCGCCATCGGTTGGCACCGGTGGGCAGGTCGCGCGGGTTTGCTCTGAAGTCGGGCCGCCCCTTGCGCACCCAATCGTCGAAACGCAGGGCGTCGCCCAGGTCATTCGATTCGGCAATCTGCCACACGACGACTCGCGGCAAATAGTTCAGGCCGAACCGCTTCAGGACGATCAGTTCGCTGGGTGCCGAATAGCCGGCCACGCCCAGGTTGCGGACCGTGCATGTCGACCGCTCACCCGTCAAGATGACGAAGGTCTCGGCCAGGGGAAGGTATCCCGCCTCCGTAAACGAATCACCCAGAACGATGATGTCCGCCTGATCGGCTTCGTCGGCATTGCGAAATCCCTTTGAGTCCGTGGCGTAAGTAATCGTGCGCGCATCCGGATCCGGCGAGTTGTCCAGCATGGCCAGGTCGCCACGGGAGATTCCGGTCCACGTCAGACCCGGGGGGCGCTGATGGGGCAGATGTTCCGACGCCACGATGCCGGTCCCGGTGACGGTGTACCAGGGGTTGTCCATCAGGTGGCCGGCAGGCCACGCCCAGGCGCCGAACTCCCAGGTGGCCAGCGCCAGGCCGACACCGAACCAAACGGCCACGACGCGAAAGATCAACGCTCGGCGTCCGGCGCCCGCGAAGATGGCCGAGACCATCACTGAGAGCGCCGCGGCCGTCACCACCAGCGCGATCACGAACTGCGGATAGTCCAGCCGTTGTGCGACCGTATCAGGTTTCGGACCGGGAACGAACCACGCGGTCAGCGCGGCGGCGCCGGCCAGCGCCACGACGATCAGTTTTATGGTGTTGGAATTCATCGCGAACCATCCGATCAATGCAGTCTAGAGTAGCCGATCGCCATCGCACGGCACTGCGTATTGGGTGCGGACATATCATGATGCCATGCAGCGCCCGAGATGCCACAAGTGCAGGTCCATTCGATGAACGATGTCTTCGCCCGGCCATCTCGCGCCAAGACACTGCTCGCAATGATGGTTCTGGCCGCCATGGCCTGCGCTGTCCACTGGCCGGCGGTGCACGACGGCGGCATCTGGGACGACAACCATTACGTGACCGAAAACCCGACGCTGCGCGATCCCGGTGGCCTATGGGACATCTGGAACATTCGGGGAATGAAAGAAACGAAATTGATGAACTATTTTCCCCTCCTGTTCACCACGTGGTGGATTGAGTATCGCCTCACCGGCCTCGACATGACGATCGGCCACGCAATCAACGTGCTGCTGCACGCTCTGTCCGCACTGATCCTTTGGCGTTTCCTGAAACGGTTGAGCGTGGGCGGTGCCTGGATCGCAGCAGCGCTGTTCGCGGTCCACCCGGTGACGGTCGAGTCGGTGGCGTGGCTTAGCGAGCGCAAGAATACGCTGTCGATGCCGCTGTTCCTGCTTTCCATGCTCTTGTTTCTGCGGTTCGAAGGGTCCGGCGCCGCCGCGGCGGACGCGGATGGGGGGGGCGACCCTACCGCCGGCAGCGCGCCGAACAAGAGGGGGCCGGCCGGCTTCCTGCCGTCTTTTCTTGGTTCGCGGCCGGTGACCTACGCCGCGTCGCTGCTCCTGTTCGTTCTGGCGCTTCTCGCCAAGACATCGGTGGTGACGCTGCCCGTGCTCCTGTTGGTGTTCGCGTGGTGGCGGTACGGTCGGGTCAGGCCGAAGGACCTGCTGCACGCGGCGCCGTTCTTCGCCGTGGCGCTACTGCTTGGTCTGGCCACGATGTACCACGAGTGGAATGTCGGCCAGTTGGGGGTCGCCGCGAGGTACGAGGGGTTCTGGTCGCGGCTCGCGGCGTCCGGCTGGTGCGTCTGGTTCTACCTGTACAAGCTGGTCCTGCCGTGGGGCCTCTCCATGGTCTACCCACGATGGAATGTCGATCCGGCGTCGGCCGTCGCGTGGTTGCCGCTGCTGGGGTTGCTCGCGTTAGCGGTTGCGGCGTGGTGCTGGCGGACGGGCTGGGGCCGGCCGGTGCTCGCGGCCCTGGGCGTTTACGTCGCCCTGCTGTTGCCCGTCCTGGGATTTCTCGACATCGGGTACTTTGGCCATTCGCTGGTCTCGGATCATTTCCAGTACGCGTCCATGTGGTCGCCCCTGGCCCTCGCCGCCGCGGCGGGCTTCCGACTTTTCCGCGGATCGAATCGGACGACCGTTTCCGGGACCGGCATCGCGATCGCGGCCGTCGTGCTCGCGGCGCTTTCGAGCCTGACCTGGGCACGGGCCGCGCTCTATGAAAGCCCCGAGGCGCTTTGGCGTGACGCGCTGGGCAAGAACCCCAATTCCTGGATCGTTCACACCCGGCTGGGCTCGGCCCTGACTGGGCAGGGTCGATTCAAGGAGGCGATCGAGCGCTTTCGTGAAGCGCTGGAACTGCATCAGGACAACTACGACGCGCACCACAACCTCGGAATCGCGCTGGCGGAACTGGACCGTCACGGCGAAGCCATCGAGCCCTTTCGCGCCGCGGTGGCATGCAACCCCACCCAATACGAGGGCCACTTCCACCTTGCCCTGACCTTGCAGATTCAAGGCCATCACGAAGAGGCGATCGCGGAATACCTCGAAACACTGGCTCTGAAGCCCGACCACGCGAATGCCAACTACAACCTCGGTCTGTTGATCCTGGCCCAGGGCCGCCATCTCGATGCGTTGGTCCACTTTCGGCGGGCCCTGGAGTTCGGTCTGACCGACGCGGCGACCCATCACAACCTGGCTGACTGCCTGGTCGTCGTGGGCAGGTCCGACGATGCGATCGTTCACTACCTGCACTCGATCCGGCTCGCTCCGGATGACGTCGAGACACGAGGCAAGGTCGCGGCCGTTATGGTCTCGCGCGGCGAGCACGACCAGGCGATCGAACACCTCGTCGCGGCACTGCGCGTGGCGCCCCGTTCGGCATTGCTTCACCTTGGGCTGGCCGATGCCCACGCCGCGGCGGGCCGGCTCGACGAGGCCATTGCGGCGGCGAAGAGGGCACTCGAACTGGCCGTGGCCGTCCTGGACGGCCACGGCGCTCCGGCCGAGCAGATTCGCGCGAGGATCGCGCGGTTCGAACAGGAAAGACGCGTCGGTCCGCGGTGAAACCGCTCTGAGAACGGGCCGTGGAGCGTCCGGGCGCCGCTGGATTCGCGAGGCGGTCTCGGTTATAGTACGAGGCTCGGCGCCAGCCCCTGCTGCGCCGGCTGGAACGATCATGGCCAAGAAGGAAATCACCAGCCAGTTCAAGATCCAGGCCGCGGGCGGCAAGGCGACACCGGCGCCGCCGATCGGCCCGGCGCTGGGTGCGCACGGCGTGAACCCTGGGCAGTTCATTCAGCAGTTCAACGAGCGCACTCGCTCGCTGAACGGCAAGATCGTGGGCTGCGTCATCACGGTATTCGCCGATCGTACTTTCGATTTCGAGGTCAAGAGCCCGCCCGCAGCGGTCCTGATCAAGGAAGCCGCCGGCATCGAGAAGGGCTCGGGCGTGCCCAACAAGGAGAAGGTCGGCAAGCTCACGGCCGACCAGCTGCGGGCCATCGTCGAAGAAAAAGCCAAGGAACTGTCTGGCCATAGCCCTGAGGCCATGATGCGCACGATCGCCGGCACCGCCCGTTCGATGGGCGTCGAGGTGGAGTTGTAACAATGCGACGTCACGGGAAACGTTACCGCAGCGATGCCGAGGGTCTCGATCGCGACGAGACTTTCCCGCTTGAAGAGGCGATCGACAAGGTCAAGGGCTTCAAAGCGACGAAGTTTGAGCAGTCGGTGGATCTGTGCATGCACCTCGGAATCGATACCAAGCAGGCTGACCAGGCGGTGCGCGGCTCCCTGTCGCTGCCGCACGGGATCGGCAAGTCCAAAAGGGTGGTGGCGTTCTGCGGCGACGACCATGCGGAAGCGGCACGCGAAGCCGGCGCCGTGGAGGTCGGCGGCGAAGAGCTCGTGAAGAAAATCCAGGACGGCTGGATGGACTTCGACGTCGCCGTGGCCAGCCCCGACATGATGAAGATCGTCAGCCGCCTCGGTCGCGTGCTCGGACCGCGCGGCCTGATGCCTTCGCCCAAGAGCGGCACGGTCACGCCCAAGGTGGCCGACGCGGTTCGCGAGTACGGCGCGGGCAAGCTGGAATTCCGAAACGACAGCGGCGGCAATGTCCACGCGGTGATTGGCCGCGTCGGCTTCGAGACCAGGCAACTGGCCGAAAATGCCCAGACGTTCATCGATGCGATCCATCGCATGAAGCCGACGGCCACGAAAGGCGTCTACGTGAAGAAGATCAGCGTGTCCGCGACGATGAGCCCCGGTATTGCGGTGGCGATTGGCTGATGAGCAAACCCGTCAAAAACCTGATTGTGGATTCCTACCTGCGGCGCTTTGCCGACGTCGACGGCGCCGTCGTGGTCAACCTCCGCGGGGTTGACGCGAACGCGAACAACGCCCTGCGCGGCTCACTGGCGAGCCAGCAGATGCGCGTCACCGTCGTCAAGAACACCCTCGCCCGTCGGGCATGGTCGGGCATGGCGATCGAACCGCTCTGTGAGGTGATCGACGGGCCCAGCGCCGTGGTGACCGGCGGCGAGACCGTCGTGGACATCGCCCGTCTGCTGGTCCAGCAAACCAAGCAGATCCCCGAACTGGAGCTTCGCGGGGCGCTGATGGAAGGCCAGCTGTTCATGGCCGACCAGGTCGTGGCCCTCAGCAAGTATCCGACGCGCAGCGAGGCACAGGGCCAGGCGGTTCAACTCGTGCTCAGCCCGGCACAGAACCTGGTGGCCGCCGCCGTGGGGCCGGGGCGGCGTGTCGCGTCTCTGGTCAAGGCGATTGAAGAGAAACTCGAAGCCGCAGAGAAGATCGAGAAATCGTGAATCGGAACTATCTCGCTCGACTGGCCCCGTAATTGTGGGGTTAAATCGCCGCAATGGGCGGCGACCTCTTGGGCGGATTCAAGGAAAGGTCTGGTGCAACATGGCAGAAGAAGCAGAGGCGACCGCAACGGTCGAGGTCGAACCCGCGGTCAAAGAGTTGGGCGACAAGCTCGCCTCCCTGACGCTGAAACAGGCGGTGGGCCTGGGCACTTACATGAAGGACGCCTACGGGATCGAGCCGGCGGCTGGGGGTGTGATAATGGCCGGGTCGGCCGCGGGTGACGGTGGCGAGGCCGAGGAAGAACAGACCACATTCGATGTAATCCTGACCGGCCCCGGCGACAAGAAAATCCAGGTCATCAAAGTCGTGCGCGAGGTGACGGGTCTGGGATTGAAAGAAGCCAAGGCGCTGGTGGACGAGGCCCCCAAACCGGTAAAGGAGGCCCTGCCGAAGGAAGAAGCCGACGCACTCATGGAGAAGCTCAAGGCGCAGGGCGCCGAAGTCGAGCTGAAATAGGCGCCAACAATGCTTACAGCCCAATCAACCGCCCCCGGATTTCCGGGGGTGGTTTTTTTTGTAGGACATGACGCCAGTGTGTGGGCCAAGAGTCGCAAGTCGCAAGTCGCAAGTAGTGAGAGTCTCAAGTCGCCTGCAAACGCACCTGCCGGTCCCGACTCTTGACTCTCAACATTTTTGACTTTCGACTTCAGCGACGACGGTCGCTGCGGCCACCGGTCACCGATCAAGGTACGATTCAATCGTGGCCCTTGATCCCAAAGCCATCCTCGCTGCTGGCGGTCCCATCGCACGCCACCTCGGCGCGGCGTACGAGCAGAGGCCCCAGCAGGGGTTCATGGTTGACGCCGTATGCAAGGCCCTGGCGACGGGCGGGAAGCTCGCGGTGGAGGCCGGAACCGGCGTGGGCAAGTCGTTCGCCTACCTGTTGCCGGCCATCGAACGCATTATCGACGGCGACGCTGGCTGCGGGCCCGGCCGCCGCCATCGCGTCGTGATTTCCACTCACACGATTGCGCTTCAGGAACAACTGGTCCTGAAAGATATCCCCCTGCTCCAGGCCGTACTGGATCAGCAGTTCGAAGCGGTGCTGGTCAAAGGACGAAGCAACTACGTGTCGATACGCCGCCTCGCTGGCGCTTCCAGGAGGCAGCAGCGCCTCTTTACCGAGGCGCCGGCCCTGAACTCACTGCACGCGATCGAGGATTGGGCCTACACGACCACCGATGGATCACTGGCCACGCTGCCGCCGTTGGCGCGGCCGTCGGTGTGGGACAGTGTCATGAGTGATTCGGGCAACTGCATGGGCAGACGGTGTCCCACTTACGAACAGTGCTTCTATCAAAGGGCCCGTCGGACCATGGAGAACGCCGACCTACTGGTGGTCAACCACTCGCTGTTTTTCAGCGACCTGGCACTGCGTCGGCGGGGTGTGGGGTTCCTGCCGCCTTACGACCATGTGATCCTTGATGAAGCCCATACGATTGAGGATGTGGCCGCCGATCATTTCGGCGTGCGTGTCACCGAGGCGCAGGTCCGGTTCCTGCTGAACAACCTGATGCACCTGCGGACGGGCAGGGGGTTCCTGGCGGGTCTGCGTGGCCAGTGCGACGACGCGCGCCTGGATCAAACGGTCAGACGGGTCGGCGATCTCTGGTCGGTGGCCGGCGCGTTCTTCGACTCGGTCGAGCGTCACCAGCAGGGCAGCGGTCGGACCAACGGTCGCGTGGACGGCGCGGTCCGGTTCGACGACGGCCTCGGTCGAGGGCTTAGAGATCTGTCCATCGCACTCTCACAACTGCGTGAGAAAACGAAGGAGGAGGCCGACCGCTTCGAGCTGTCCGGATTCGCGGACCGATGCGATGCGGCCGCCGACGGGCTGGCGGCGTTCTGCGAACAGACGCTGGACGGATGTGTCTATTGGATCGAGGTTGGTCAGAGCGCCACGACGCGGCGCGTGGCACTCTGCTGTGCGCCGGTTGACGTTGGGCCGCTGCTGGCCCGTCACCTGTTCGGCGCCACCCGCGCCGATGACCGGCCGATGAGCGTCGTCCTGACCTCGGCAACCCTGGCGACCGCCTCGGCGAACGAGGCAGGTCCCGGGCACGATGAGGGCAGCGACGCGTTCGCCCACATGACCAGGCGGCTCGGCTGCGAAGAGGCGGTGACGCTGCTGCTCGATTCACCGTTCGATTTCGAGCGGCAGGCCGAGTTGATCGTCGAGCCGGGTCTTCCTGATCCGAACCATCCGGAGTTCTTTGATCGGCTCGGTCCGCGGCTGATTCACCACATCGACCGGTCTGACGGCGGGGCGTTCGTCCTGTTCACTTCCTACGACCTGTTGCGGCGCACGGCCCGGTGGCTGGCGGGCCCGCTCGACGAGCGTCGGATGCCCATGCTCGTCCAGGGTGACGGCGAGCAGCGCACCGTGCTGCTGGACCGCTTTCGCGGCGACCGGCGAAGCGTCCTTCTGGGTACCGACAGTTTCTGGCAGGGCGTGGATGTCCCGGGCGAAAGCCTGCGCAATGTCATCATCACCCGCTTGCCCTTCGCGGCACCCGACCGGCCGCTTGTCGAAGCGCGCATCGACAGGATCAAGACCCGCGGCGGCAACGGTTTCGCGGAGTACTCGCTGCCCGAGGCCGTTCTTCGGTTCAAGCAGGGGTTCGGCCGGCTCATCCGCACGAAGCAGGATCGGGGCACCGTGGTGGTGC
>CAUZBA010000099.1:0-9719 GCA_963577635.1 Phycisphaerae bacterium | reverse complement strand
TCATTTTTATGGTTTTCGTGCCGATATTGGGCAACGATAACGCGGGCTGACAGTGATGGCGTCGCGCCGGATTCTCGGCGCGGCAGTTCCCGTGGGGCTTGACTTGTCGGGCCGACGTCGAATAATTCTCCGTTCCGCGTAGCAGGGATAACGCCATGCCTGACGACACAACCTCCGCGACGATCGCACACGACCCGACGCCCGGCAAGAAGTACTTCAACATCAACGAGGCCAATCAGGCCCTGCCGTACGTGTCCCGGGTCATCGATGACATCACCGGTTGCTACCGCCGGGCGGTCGAGATTCGGCGACGAATCGAGCAGCCGGGCATCGATGACGACATCGAGCCGCTCAAGGACGAGTACGAGGCCACCATGGACCGTCTGAACGACCTCGTGGACGAGTTGCAGCAGACCAACGTGGAGTTGAAGGATTTCGAGCGCGGCCTGGTGGATTTTCCGGCCATCTACGAGGGCAGGGAGATTTGTCTCTGCTGGCACCGTGGCGAGAAGACGGTTCACGCCTGGCACGAAATGGACGCAGGCTACGCGGGTCGGCAGGATGTCACGCTGCTGAACGAAAACTAGGTTCTACCGACGCGCCGGTTTCCGCCGGCGTCCCATCAAGCTGGAATCAGCCCACCAGAGTTGCGCGATCGTTGCGACGATACGGCATCCCGCCCTGGTGGCGCCGACAATCGATCCCGAGATCTTGCTGCGGCCGGCGTGTCGGCGACGGTAGGGAACCTCGATCTCGGTGCATCGCAACCCCTGCCTGGCCGCCTTGTACTGCATCTCGATCGTCCAGCCCCACGTGCGGTTCTCCATGGCCAGCTCCTGAAGGCTCGTCCAGCGCACGGCACGCAGCGGGCCCAGATCGGTGAACCGGGTGCCGCTCAGCACTCGCAACATGACGCAGGCGATCGCGTTTCCGATCCGCTGAGCGGCGGTCATGGCGCCGGGCTCGGCCAGCCGGCTGCGTGATCCGATGACCAGGTCGGCCTCGCCACGGTCGATCAACTGAAGCAGGCGTGGCAGCTGGCTCGGGTCGTCCGCCAAGTCTGCGTCGAGAAATGCCACCACGTCGGGAACGGGCGGGCTGTCGGCGATCCATTCGAGGGCGGTCAAGCAGGCGGCACCGTAGCCGCGCCGAGGCTCGTGGACGACATCGGCTCCGCCCGCACGGGCAAAATCGGCGGTGTGGTCCGTCGAGCCGTTGTCCGCCACGACCACGCGGCGGAGGTGCGGCCACGGCAGGGCCTTCATCAGGGCCTCCATGTTCGCCTCCTCGTTCAACGCAGGAATGATCAGATCCGCCGTCGGACGTCCGGGAAGGGCCATGTCGCAGATGGTAGCATCCCTGAGTGGCTGGGAATGCAAGAATGTAGAGATCCCGGGGCCTATTTCGATATCCTTTCAGGGATTGTCCGCATGGGTTCCGGACGAGATCCGCTGAGGACGACGGCGAGGACGGCATGCACATCACAGAGATCTTCAAGAGGCACCGAACGACCTTCTCGTTCGAGTTCTTTCCGCCCAAGACCGCGGAGTCGTCGCAGCAGTTGTACGCGAACATTCAGCACCTGGAGCGCCTCAAGCCGTCGTTCGTGTCGGTGACCTACGGCGCCGGAGGCTCCACGCGGCAGTTGACCCACGACCTGGTCTTGCGGATCCGCGAGTCCACCTCGCTCGATCCGGTGCCGCACCTGACGTGCGTCTGTCACGGCGAGCAGGAGATCCGCGAGATACTCGATCGATACGCCGAGGCGGGGATCAGCAACATCCTGGCCCTCGGCGGCGATCCCCCGAAGGACCTGGCGAACTTCGACCGAAGCCGTGACGCGTTCGCGCACGCCGCCGACCTGGTGCGTTTCATCCGCTCGTTCAACGCCGGCGGCCACCACCCCGAGCGGCGCGGTTTCGGCATCGGCGTGGCGGGGTTCCCGGAAGGCCACCCGGCGACGCCCAACCGGTTGCTTGAGATGGACCATCTCAAGGCCAAGATCGATCAGGGCGCGGACTACATCTGCACGCAACTGTTTTTCGACAATCACGACTTCTACGACTTTCGCGAGCGGTGCGATGTGGCGGGAATCGGCGTGCCCATCATCGCGGGCATCATGCCGATCACGTCGACCGCCAATCTGAAGCGCATGGCCGATCTCGCCGCTGGCGCGCATTTCCCGGCGGGCCTCCTGCGCGCCGTCGGCCGCGCCGGTGACAACCCCGACGCGGTCAAGCGGGTGGGCGTGCAGTGGGCCACGGAGCAATGTCGAGACCTTCTGGACCGACAGGTCCGCGGGATCCATTTCTACACGTTGAACCGCTCGGACGCGACGGTGCAGATCTATCACAACCTCGGTGTAACCGACAGCGTGGCGTTGGAGTAGCTCGCCCGTCGGCGGCGATTGCCGCCGACGAAACCCGTACTCGTACTCAGCGCAGCGGTACTCGTACTCGTACTCGATTCCCCGACGAACGGGTCACTTCACATCGTCGCATGAGCCCATGATGAGTTAGGCGCGGCGGCGACCGACATTGCCGTTTCGAGTACGAGTACGCGTACGAGTACGAGGGGAATATCCCTTGAGATTGCTGGTCGTGCCGTGGCATTTGGTGCCGACGCGATCGCCGTGGTACCATGTGCCCCTTACTCCGTGTCTGGACCCCGCCGCCGGTCGGGTGGCGTGCGGGACACTGAAACTTTTCGACCCGACGACATCCCGGGCCCGCACGATGCGATGCGATCCGTTGTGTTGTGTCGCCAAGCCCGGTTTCCCCGCAACGGCGGCATCTGATCGCCGCCGCGGCGGCCGACACGGAGTCCACGTCGATGCCGGGATCCATCACACCACTGCCGATCATGCTCGAGGAAGAGGACCGCAAGATCTACGAGAAGCTCGAGCCGCCGAAAACGATCGTGTGCCGCTACGGCTACCAGAAGCTCGTCGCGGAGTTGCCGTACGACGGCGATGACAAGCCGGGCTGTGGCAGCAAGCTGGTCATTCGCACGCGTCGCGGCATCGAGCTGGCCGAGATGCTCACCACCACGTGTGCGAACGCAGGCTGCTCCAAGAGCGTCACGCGGAAGGACATGCTGGAGTACATCGAGAATTCCGGCGGCAAGGACTACCCCTTCACCACTGAGGGCAGGATTCTGCGTCTCGCGGCGGTGGAGGACGTCAGAGAGCAGGAGCTGATCGACGCCCGCAAGCCGGAGATCATCCAATTCTCCAAGTCGCTGATTCGTGAAATGGATGTGGCGATGCGGCTCGTCGAGGTGGAATTGCTGCTCGGCGGCGAGCGGATCATATTCTATTACACCGCGGAACAGTGGATCGACTTCCGCGACCTCGTCAGGCGCCTGGCGTCACAATATCAGACGCGGATCGACATGCAGCAGGTCAACGCGCGCGAGGAAGCCAGACTCATCGCGGACTACGAGCGGTGCGGCCAGTACTGCTGCTGCAAGAATTTTCTGAAGGTGCTCAAGCCGGTGTCCATGCGTTCGGCCAAGGTTCAGAAGGCGACGCTCGATCCGACAAAGATATCGGGGCGTTGCGGGCGGCTCATGTGCTGCCTGCGTTATGAAGATAAGACCTACGAGCAGTTGCGAAAGCGGTTGCCGTCGCGGCAGTCGCGGGTCCAGACCGACGACGGCCTGGGCACGGTGATTGAGACGCAGATTCTCACTCAGCTCGTCCTCGTCCGGTTGGACGAGGGCGTCAAGCCCCAGGCCTACGCGTTGGAGAACATTCGAAAGGTGAACAAGGAGGAAGAAGAACAATTGCGCGCCGAGGCCGCGGAAGCCGCGGAGCGGTCATCGCGTCCTCCGCAGGCCCGGCCACCGTCGCGGCCACCGAAAGCTCCCGCGCGACCGGCCGCGAAGGACCGGCCCCAGACGCCGACTGCCGGAGGCCGGCGCGGCGACCGGCCGCAGACCGGGCCGCCGCAGGCCGAAGCAAGCAAACCCGACGAAGCCGACAAGACTGAAGGCGAGGGAACCAAACGCCGCGGCAAGCGCCGTCGCCGCCACCGGCGCCGTGGCAAGGGCGACCAGAGCGGACCGCCGGCAGCCTAGCTGCACGACTCTTGACGGCACGCTCGGGATGAATCAAGCCCGCCCATACGTCACCGAGATCGCGCGGTCGTTCCCGTGCTCATGCGCTACGCTGTTTCGCCTGTGGACTGTCGAGGCGGAGTTATTGCGTTGGAGCGAACTGGAAAGTTGCAAGCTCGACGTTCGCTCCGGCGGATCGTACGAATGGAGATTCTCCGGAGAAGACGTCGATACCACAGGCGTTTTCACCGAGGTTGATCCACCGCATCGACTCGCGTTCACCTGGGATGGCGTCAGCCCCGGCGGCCCGTCGCGCGAAACACTGGTCGTGATTCGGTTCCAGGGTGACGGCGGTCGCTGTGAGCTTCACATTCGACACGAGTGCATGCACGAATACACAGCGATCGAATGCAAAGAGGGCTGGGCTTACTGGCTCAAGTGTCTGGCTGAGTTCGTTCAGACTTCGGACGCGGTCTGACCGGCCGTTCGAACACGAGGATCATCTGTATCGGTCTGCCGGCGCGCATGGCCGTGAGCAGCGTCCTGCCGAGGTCGCCCGTGATCGGGTTCGCAGGTCGCGGTGCCACCTGGGGCGGTGGCGTCTCGTCTTGCTCGAGCGATGTGCCGCCGTCGTCGGCTTCCACGGTCGGCTCGGGTTCATCCGGGAGGCGTGCCGCGACGATGACGAGGCAGTGACCGGTCGGCAGGGGGGCGAGCAGTGTCAATTCGTCCAGAACACGTCCCGTCAGATCCGTTTCCGTCGTTGAGCGCTGACCGGCGCCTGAAGCGTCTTTCTGTCGCATCCGGTCGAGGAGTCGCCCGAGGCCCGGTGACCGCGTCGTGTCGTGATGAGGCGTCAGCTCCACCGCGGTGCCGGTACCCTGGTGCAGGGCGCGGACCAGGAAGCGCCATCGACCGCCGTGGAAGCGTTCGGTCAATGATCCGCCGTCGGCATGGGGCAGGTGCACGGTCGCCGCAACGCGCGAGCGGGCTGAATAAGACAGGGGCGCTACGTCACCGTCGCCAATCAACAGCTGCGTGCGCCACCCGTGGTGCGCCGGCAGGGACGCGATGAATCGTTCGCGAGCTTCGGGTGCCAGGACACCCGCGGCAAGGCCGTTTTCGTCCCATCGAGCCACAATCGTGCGCGGCAGCGTCGTGGTGTCGAGCTGCGCCCACGCACCGTCAAGCCTCGAGGTGACGGGCAGATCGATCCGGTGGATCTGCGTGCGAAGGGGTGCGCCTGCGGGCTCGTTGGCGATTTCCGCACGAGGCGGGCGACCCAGGTCGCTCATCGTGGGCGGCTTGTCTTCCGCGTCGGGCTGCGGCGTGCAAGCCACAACCGACAGGATCAGCCCCGTCAAGACGGCGGGCCGGAGCATGGGTCAGATTCCAAGCGACGAATCGACCCGCCGCGGCGGGCAGGCTCCGCGACGGAGCGACGAAGGGGTTGTGGTTCGTGGCGCCGGTCCGGCCCGGCGACGATGTGTGGAATCCGTTGGATCATTGCCGCCCGCGTCCGGCAGCCACCTCATGCCACGCTTGCGATGCCTTTCCCTTCGTCGCTTCGTCGCTTCGTCGCTTCGTCGCTCCGATGCGCCCCGGCACGTGCTCGGTTCAACCATTCAGCACCTGCTCGATCACGTCCAGCCCCTCATTGAATTCCTCCTCGGTCACGATCAGGGGCGGTGCCAGGCGCAGGACATTCTGCTGGGTTCCGTTGACCAGGACGCCTCGTTCCATGCACCGCGCCACGACGTCTGCGACTGTCTTGAACGCCGTGCCCCCGGCCTGCAGGTCCAGTTCGACGCCGATGAAAAGACCCTTGCCGCGCACCTGTCGGATGGCCCGGCATCGCTCTGCGGACTTTGCCAATCGCAGCATCGCGGCTTCGCCGATGCGGTGGGCGCGCTGTACGAGGTCGTCGCGCTCCAGCACGTCGAACACCGCTGCGGCGGCGGCCATCGAGAGGCAGTTGCCGCCGAGCGTCGTGGCGTGTTTCACGCCGCCCTGCGTCGAGCTGTTGTAGAGTTCGGCGAGCTTCGGCTTGGCGCACATGACGCCGACGGCCAGGCCGCCACCCACGCCCTTGCCGAGGGTCATGATGTCGGGTTCGATCGACCAGTGCTGGTGGGCGAAGTAGCGACCGGTTCGGCCGCAACCCGTCCAGACCTCGTCGCAGATCAGCAGGACGTCGTGCTTGTCGCAGATGCTGCGCAAGCCGGCGAGGTACCCATCGTCCGGTACCACGATGCCGCCTTCACCTTGAATCGGCTCGACGATCACGGCCACGGTGTCCGCGTCGACGGCCCCCTGCGCGGCGGCGAGATCGTTGTACGGCACGCGCTGGAAACCCTCAATCATGGGATCGAATCCAGCGCGCACGGAGGGCGCGCCCGTCGCGGCCATCGTGGCGAACGACCGTCCATGAAAGCTGTTGTCCATCGAAATGATCTTGAAACGACGCTTGCGGCCTGCGGCGGCCTTGGTGTGCCCGTAAAGGCGCGCGAGCTTGAACGCCGCTTCGTTGGCGTCGGCCCCGCTGTGGCAGAAGAACGAGCGGCCGCCGAACCCGTGTCGTGCGATCGCTTCGGCGACGCGTGTCTGAGGTTCGGTGTGAAGCAGGTTGCCGACGTGCCAGAGGCGCCCGGCCTGCTGCGTGACCGCCGCGACCAGATCCGGGTGGCAGTGCCCCATGATCGTGGCGCCGAAGCCGCTGAAGAGGTCGAGGTACCGCTTGCCGTCCGCGTCACGAAGGCGGCATCCGCTGCCCTCGACCATGGCGATCGGGTATCGGGTGTAGTTCAGCGACATGAACCGGTCGTGCCGGTCGATCGTCGCCTGCGTGCCGGATTGCGTTTCGATTGCCAAGGCGGCCTCCCTCGGTGCAGAGAGTATCAGGTGGGGGCCATGGACAAAAGATCGGCGACCGCTCTTGCCCGCGGTCGTCGGCCCTGTTCTCTTATGCCTGTGGCCGATCGTATCCATCTGGTGCTCGACGGTCTTCACGACCCGTCGCACGCGCACGAGCTGTCGCGGCGATGGACCGAATCGGGCTATGACAATGTCGTGGATCTCGCCGGCCAGTCCGGCTGGATCGCCCCCGGTGCCGAGACGGCGTCGCCCTTGACCGAGGCCGACGTCGGTCGAGCCGCATCGATCGCACGCGGCCTGGCCGTCTCGCTCCACGATCGAACGGGCCGAACCTTTCGAAGCGATGCCGACCTGCGCGAGCTGCGCCACCACGTGACTCGTGAATACCGGCGGCGGTCGGCCCTGGCCTTTATGTTTGGACTGCCCGCTGTCGCCCTGCACTACGCGGCGCCGACCCTGGCCGGTTCGCACGCGGCACGTGATCTTGCCGTGCCGTGGCTGCTCGAGCTGCTCCTTGTCGGTTGGGCATGCTTCGCCGCGGGTTGGCCCATTCTGTGGCAGGGCGCCCTTGGGCTGGTCCACCGGCGGCCGTCCGGCGATGTGGTCACCGCCGTCGTCGTTCTTCTTTCGTTCGTTCCGTCCGCGATCGCCGTCGTCGGCATGACCTTCGGTGTCGAGCCGTGGTTCGCGACCGACGGCATCGGCGGGCCATTGTTTCATGCCACGGCACTGACCCTTTGGATCGCCCTGACGCAGCGATGGATGCTGCACCGATGCGCGAACCGCCTCAGCGGGCGGGCCACCTGGGCGCTGCGCGGATTCCGTCACCTGGCCGTCGCGTGGTTGGCCGGTGTCCTGCTCCTGGCGGCCACGGTCGGTTGGGAATGGTCCGTGGCCTTCGGCATGCTGTTGCCGCCGTCGTTGTCGCTGGGCGCTATTAACCGCCGCTGCCCCGGTTGGTCGGCATCGCTTCCGCTTTTCGCATTCGCGCCGTTCCTGCTTCTGGCACCGCAATCTCTGTCACTGAACGTGACCGGGATCCAGGTCGAAATCGCCGCCGGTTTCAGCCTCATCATGACGTTGACGTTTGTCGTGGGTTGGCGCGGCGTCGCAGAAATTACTCAGTCACCGAGTGGCGTTGGTGAGCAAGTCGCAAATCGCAAGTAATGAGAGTCGCAAGTCGGCAGGAGAAGGCGCGTTTACGCAGGACTTGAGACTCTCACCACTTGAGAGTTGCGACTCGACGCCGTGGCAACGGCGACGAAAAAAGAAAGAACCCCTGGCTTCGGAGCATGCCAGGGGTTCCGCGTTTGTCACGAAAGGGTCAGGAGAACTTGGTGTCATTGAGTTGGCCGGAACGGTGCGTCCCGGCGAACCCAACGACATCATTCGGTTTATTTGACCATTTCCTTGAGATTCTTCAGCGGTCGGATCCTGACCGTCTTCGATGCCGGCTTTGCCTTGAACATCTGCTCTTCGCCGGTAAAGGGGTTGATGCCCTTGCGCGCTTTCGTCGCGGGCTTCTTCTTGACGATCATCTTGCACAGGCCGGGCATCGTAAACAGCCCCGGGCCGCGCGATCCGAGATTCTTCTTGATGACGCCGCCGAGTGAATCGAATACCGCGGCGATCTGTTTTCGTGTCAGTTCCGTGTCGTCGGCGATCTTTGAGAAAACTTCACTCTTGGTGGGTGATTTGACGGGTGGTTTGACGGTCGTCTTCTTACTACGTTTGGCCATTGACGAGACTCCTTTGCGTCTGATAAGGGTGTGATACCTTCGTGACAATTCAGTGGGAAATATACAGGAAAATTGAGATCGTAGAACTCGGTCGGGGAAAATTGTCCTGCAATTCCAGGGATTTCCAAGGCACGGGACGGACATCGGACGACTCCGATCGGTCGTCTTCGGGACGTCCGGCGAGGGCAATCGGCGCAGAATCTCGCCGATTCGATCTGGTGTTGCAAAGAGGCCGCGGTCGTCGCAACGATACGGAGCGTTCAACCGGCCTTGCCAAATTGGCAGTTTCGGGTGTGACGTTCGCGGTCGTGGCAGATCAAAATTAGCGGCTGTGCGCTCTGTCGGGCGATGACGGCCGCAGGGGGGTGGCACCCGATTTGCAACACCTCGGCCAGGGGTTCCCGCGCCCGACAAGGACTGTGGCGAACCTGGGATGAAAGTAAGTAAGACACGTATTGATAACGAGGTACACGTCATGGCCAAAACCATAGGCATCGACCTGGGAACGACGAACTCGGTGGTCGCCATCATGGAGGCAGACCAGCCGAAAGTCCTGATCAACTCCACGGGCAGCCGCATCACGCCCTCGATTGTCGCGTTCACCGACAAGGCGGATCGTCTGGTCGGCCAGCCCGCCAAGCACCAGCAGGTGACCAATCCCAAGAACACGGTTTTCTCCATCAAGCGGTTCATGGGCCGGAGACACAACGAGGTCCAGGCCGAGGAGAAGATCGTCCCTTACGAGGTCGTCGGCGGCCCCGACGAGCTGGTCAAGGTCCGCGTCCGAGACAAGGACTACACCCCGCAGGAGGTCAGCGCGATGATCCTGCAGGACCTGAAGAAGACCGCGGAGGACTACCTTGGCGAGAAGGTCGAAAAGGCGGTCATCACGGTCCCGGCGTACTTCAACGACGCGCAGCGTCACGCGACCAAGGAGGCCGGCGAGATCGCCGGCCTCAAGGTCGAGCGCATCATCAACGAGCCGACCGCCGCCGCCCTGGCGTACGGTCTGGACAGGAAGAAGAACGAAAAGATCGCCGTTTTCGA
>CAUZBA010000098.1:0-9784 GCA_963577635.1 Phycisphaerae bacterium | reverse complement strand
TGGGGCAACCACGACAGGCCATCAAAGATGGCCAATATGCGAACATAGGTTGCCGCAGCGTGGCTTCGACCGGTAGCGACCGCGTCTATTGTCGCGGTTGACCAACAACTTTCGCGGAAACAGCGCCTAGAGATCGTTTCGTTGTGGCAGGATAACGAGATCACGGATCGTCACGTTTCTCGGGCGCGTCAGCATGAATAGAATGGCCTCGGCGACTTCCTCAGGTTCGATCAGACCGCCGGAAGCAACCTCGGCCTCAAGCTTGTCCTTGGGCCAGTCGTCGATCAGCGCCGTCATCACCGGCCCCGGCAGAACAGCCCCGACCCGGATCGAATGCTTTGCGACCTGCCGGCGGACAGTGTGGACGAAAGCCTGTACCGCGTGCTTCGAAGCCGTGTAAATCGGTTCGCCGACAACCGACTCAACGCCTGCGATTGAACTGGTCACCAGGATGTCGCCTGTCTGCCGTTCGATCATATGTGGCAGCGCTGCGTGAACGGTCCTGAACGCCGCGTTCACGTTCAGGTTTAGCATCCGATCCCACGCCTCCGGATTGCCGTCGACGACGTCACCTCCCACATATGAGCCGGCGTTCACATGCATGATGTCGAGCTGATCGGTCTTGTCGAGAATGGCGGGCATCATGGTCGCTACGCTGTCTGGGTCGGTCAGATCGACCACGAGCGGGATTGCGTCGGGGCCAAGGTCGGAGCACTCCTGCCGCAGGATGTTCTCCATCTTGTCGATCAATACGACGCGGGCGCCAGAGCGGAGCAGCGTCTTTGCGCATGCAAGACCGATACCCGAAGCCGCCCCAGTAATTGCAGCGGCTTTACCAGCCAGTTCCTGTCCCATCTCCATACTCTCCTTCTTGACTCTGTCCCGTATCAGTCAGTTTGCCGGGAACAGATGGACGGCATCCGGATCGAACCGGAGCTCGATCTCGCTCCCGGGCACGAACACCTCGTCATGAGGAATGGCGGCAAGCGCGCGTTCGCTCGAGATGGACTCCAGGCTGACGATGGTCTCGGAACCGAGCCGCTCGATCCTTTGGACGGTGCCCCTCAAGGTCCCCGTCAAGCTTTCATCGCCGTGAGCGCGCAAATGTTGCGGCCGCACGCCGAGGACCGCTCGATCACCGGCAGCGAAACCCGTTGCTTCCAAGGTGATCGGCGACACTGTCGGCGATTGGATGGTAACGCGCGCCCCGGAAACTCCGGCCACCGTCACATCGAGGAAGTTCATGCGCGGCGAGCCGATGAAGCCGGCCACAAACCGGTTCGCAGGCTTCAGGTAGATGTCAATCGGGGCACCGATCTGCTGCACGACACCGCCCTCGAGCACCATGATCCTGTCCGCCAACGTCATGGCCTCGACCTGATCGTGCGTGACGTAGATCATAGTTACGCCGAGCTCCTTGTGGAGCCGGGCAATCTCCATCCGCATGTCCATCCGGAGAGCCGCGTCAAGGTTCGAGAGCGGTTCGTCGAACAGAAAGACCTGTGGTTCTCGGATGATGGCGCGACCGATGGCGACGCGTTGACGTTGCCCGCCGGAAAGCTGGGCCGGCTTGCGGTCAAGCAGATTGTTGAGCTGCAGGATACGCGCTGCTTCGTGAACACGTTCCTTGATCTCGGCCTTCGGCGCCCTGCTGAGTGATAGTCTAAAGCTCAGATTTTTAAAGACGGTCAAATGCGGGTAGAGCGCATAGGACTGGAAGACCATCGCGATACCTCGGTCGCGCGGTTCCGTTTTGTTGCTGTGTTTGCCATCGATGAAAAGGTCGCCGCCAGTGATGTCCTCCAGCCCGGCGATCATCCGAAGCAGGGTCGACTTGCCGCATCCCGATGGTCCGACAAACACCACGAACTCACCGTCGGCCACCTCGAGGTCGACGGCCTTGATCACTTCAGTCGCACCGAAACTCTTCTTCAGATTCGCGAGTCTTACGCTGGCCATGTCACTCCACCGGGCTGTGGCTGTCTCGCACCATACGCGCCGCGGTCTGCAGCGCCTCGAATGCGTTAAAGCGCCGGTCGTGCCGTTCGGCGATGGCGCCGGTCGCCGGATAATAGGTTTCGCCGGCCGCTGACATCGCCTCCATGGCAGCTTCAATATCCGGATAGGCTCCGCAGGCGGTCGCGCCGAGCATGGCGGCGCCGCGAAGCACCGGATTCGATTGGGGTGCGGCCGCCACGGGAACGCCGGCGCAGTCCGCCAGAAGCTGACAAACGAGCGGAAGCCGCCCCGCTCCACCGCTGGCCGTCACTGCATCGATCGTCGCTCCGTTCGCCCGGCTTGCGTCGATGATTTGCCGCAGCCCGTAGCCCACACCCAGGACGCCTGCGACGTAGAGTGAAACGAGGCTGCTGAGGTCACGCTCCATGCCGAGCCCCGCGGTCACTGCGCGGGCGTTGGGGTCGGCGAACGGCGAACGGTTGCCGAGAAAGTCCGGCACCACTACGATCCCGCCGGCCTCGTCCGCCGCCGTCGACAGTGATGAATGATCCGACGCGACCCTCTCCGCGAGCATGTCGGGCACCGATATTTCGCGCGCAACGGCAGCCGCCTCGGCTTCGGCCGACGCCGGATGCATAGCGATCAACTGGTCGATCGCTGCGCCGGCGCTCGACTGGCCGCCTTCGTTGAGCCACAGGCCGGGCACCATGGCGGCAAAATACGGCCCCCAGACTCCGGGAATAAAGATCGGCTCGGAGCTGCTTGCCATGGTGCAGGCAGACGTGCCGAAAACATAGGCCATACGGGTCATGACCGATCCCGTGCCACCCAACGAGCCGATACCGCCGGCGTGCGCATCGATCAGACCCGCGCCCACGAAGGTGCCAGGACTCAGGCCGAGATCGGTGGCGGCGTCGTCCGTTAACCCGCTGCCGAGCGCGAATCCGGCGGGGACAATTTCGGTTCCGATACGGCGAAAATCCTCATCCGCCAGGTCGCCAAGGCCGATTTCCCGAAAGTAGCTTTCATCCCACCGCTGCTCATGGGCCATGTAGGTCCATTTGCAGGTGACGGTGCATACCGAACGCGCAAGGCTGCCCGTGGCCCGCCAGGTCAGGTAGTCGGCAAGATCAAAGAACTGCCATGCCGAAGCAAAAGTGTCTGGCAGGTTCTCCTTGAGCCAGAGCAGCTTCGGCGTCTCCATTTCGGGCGAGATGACCCCGCCCACATAGTCCAATACCCGATGCTTCGTTGCGTTGATGCGGCTTGCCTGGCCGGCTGCGCGGTGGTCCATCCAGACGATGATGTTGCGGTTCGGATCGCCATGGGCACCGACCGCGACCGGCGCGCCCCCGGTGCCGACCACGACGAGGGAGCAGGTCGCGTCGAAACCCAGACCGCCGATCTCCTCGGGTCTGCATCCGGCGGTCAAAACCGCCTCGCGAACGCTCGTACAGACCGCGCGCCAGATGTCATCGCTCGACTGTTCGGCGATGTCCGGCCCGTTATGGAAGAGGGAGATGTCGCGCTTCGACGTCGCGTGCAACACGCCGACGCGATCGAACACAGCGGCGCGCACGCTTCCGGTGCCGACATCGACTCCGATGAAACGGTTCAGCGTCATGCTAGTGCTCCTGAGGTGCGGCAAGACATGGCGGTCACGCTTCAACTATGCAGGTCAGGCCGCGGTGACGAGATCATCGACCGTGGCCCGGCTCCCGTCTGGATTGCGCAGATAGACGCCGCGTACGAGTTGTTGCCTGCGAAGTTCGGTCGCGTCGATCTCAGCCGGGGTCCTGTTGCCGTGCACGGAGATTTTCGCCGCCCGGCCGGCCGCCTCGCCCATGGCCATGCAGGTCGCCATGACGCGTATCGCGCCCATCGCTTCATGAGTGGCCGATATGCTGCGACCGGCCACCAGGAGGTTGGTCACCTTCTGCGGCACCAACGAGCGATAGGGGATGTCGTAACAGTCGCCGCACCAGATCAGCGTGCAGCCATCGTCGGCCGGACGGTGGATATCGATCGGATAGCTGGCGACGGCGATCGCGTCGTCGAAATGACGACAGCCCAGGACGTCTTCCTGCGTCATCACATACTGCCCGACGATGCGCCGGGTCTCGCGGATGCCGAGGAAGGGCGCCGTCTTGGTGAAATAGGCATTATCGAAGCCGGGCACGTAGTTGACAAGATAGGTGACAATGTCGTCGATCTGCGCGCGGCCCTCGATTTCGCCCCTGGTCAGGCTGCGCGCGTCCGTGCCGTCGGTACCCTTCACGCGTGTCATATTGATCCAGACCTCGCCCTTCTTGAGGCCTGTGATGATGATGGTGCGCTCGTTTTGGATGCTGAGGCCGCGTTCCTCCTTGGCCTTGGCCATGAGTTCGCGCAGGCCCACGACGATGAACTGGCGGTTCTGGCCGAAGTATTCGACGGGGATGAAATCAGTCAGGTAGGTGCGCTTTTCCGGTGGGCTGTCGGCAATGGTGAGGCGTAGCTTGTCGGTGTCGACGCCGGCGAGGCAGAACATCAGCGTCGGCGGCTGCATGCCGCCATCGGCGTCACCCTTTTCGCAAGGTACACCGGCGCGATACGCAACGTCGGCGTCGCCGCTGCAGTCAATCACCACCTTAGCCAGGATCGCCGTGCGGCCGCTTTTGCTTTCGGTGATGATGCCGCGGATTGCGTCGCCCTCCATCACCACATCTGCGAAGAAGGTATAGAGGAGGACATCGACACCGGCCTCCGTCAGCATCTCCAAAGCGACCGTCTTCACCGCCTCGGGCTCGACCAGCGTTATACCCATGTGGAGCGGACAGGGCCGATGCTCGCTGGCGCCGTCCCGTTCGCTACGCAGCCGGTCGATGAACTTCTGCGGCAAGCCGTCGATAATCTGGTTGCCTTTCTGACCGAGGAAGCCAAGCACCGGAAGCCCGATCGTCATGTTGCCGCCGACGAAGCTGCGGCTTTCGACGAGGCCAACGCGGAGGCCGTCTTCGGATGCTGCGAGCGCGGCGGTGAGACCCGACGGCCCGCCCCCGACCACGAGGACGTCGTGCTCGGCGGAAACCGGAATGGAACGGGCCGGCTCGTCGATCGTGCGGTTGGCGTTGCTCGACATTGGTACGTCCTCAATATAGCGCCAGCGCCCAATGCGGCGCGGCGAACCAACGTGTCAGGGGTGCCCGGGCCACTGACGGCCCGGGCCTTGTTGCATTCTTTGCCGGATTAGTCGGGCATAAGAGGTTTGACGCGTTGAATGATCGCAGCGACCGCGTCCTTGACCGATTTGCGCCCGAGCACGGCAAGCTGCACTTCCTCGAGCATCGTGGCCTGCGAACGTGCGGCTTCCGGGAAGGGCGGGAAAGCGCCCCGTGCATTGGCGAGGACCTTCGCCTCGACCGCCGCGACCGGATTCTTCTCCATCAGCGCCGCATCCGCATAGGTCGAAACGCGAACCGGGCCGTTGCCGTTAAGCGCCATGCCTGCGGTCACGCGCTTGCTGGAAACTTCCCGGATATAGGACCAGGCGAGATCCTTGTCGTTGGCGTTACCCAGAACAACCATGGCCCAGGCTTCCGTCACCGAAGCCATCGGGCCGGAGAGGCCTTTCGAGCCCGGGAACGGGATCGCCTTGATCTTGCCTGGATACTTGCTCAACTTGGGATTGTTGAGCTGGGCGTTGCGGGCGAAGGGAAGCACGGTGAACGCCGCTCGGCCCTGCTGGATCCAGGTCACCATGTCGTCGTTCCTGGTGGTCGCGTAGCTGCGAGGAAGCGCCCCGGCCTCGAACATGTCACGTAGCGTCTCCAGCCCCTGCTCCATCGCTGCCGGATCGGGGACCAGCTGGAAGTCCTTGGTGATGAAGTCGCCGCCGAAGGCGCGCGCGAACATCACGGGAAACACGGCCAGGTCGCTTGCCAGCACCATGCCGGTGACCGGCGTGCCTGCCGAAGAGGTAAAGGTAAGCTTTTTGGCCTGCTCGACCAGCTCTTCAAGCGATGTGGGCGGGGCCGAGATGCCGGCCTCCTCAAGCAAGGCCTCGTTGTAGAACAGGCCCTGGGTGGCGTGGCGGACGGGGATGCCGATCAGTTTGCCGTCGACCGTCATCCCCTGGACGAGACCCGGCGCGATGTCGCCGAAATCCTCGATCGGCTTGCCGCTCTGGTAGTCGCCGAGCGGCTCGAACAGCGACGCGATCTCCGACGTCGGCCGGTTGTCGATTATGTAGCCAACGCCAAAATCCGTCTCAGAGAGGCTAGCCTCGCGGAACAGACGGTCCTGGAGCGGGTTGGAATCGAACGTGGTGAAGACGATGTCGGCATCGTTGGATGCCTTCCAGTCCTTCAGCAGGTTCGCGTCGTCCATGCCCAGCACGGCCTCGTGGACCCTGTGGCTCAGGACGTTTAGCGTCTTACCCGCGGCCCATGCCGGGCCGACGGCCAAAGCAACCGCTCCGCCAAGCGCGGAGCCCATGAGCACACGCCGTGTCAGTTCGAGTTGGATCTTTTTGTTCATCGTTTCATCTCCTCCAGACGATAGATCATCCGTTAAACGTTTTAGTTTTACTGTAAAACGTTTAACGGTGCGCTCTTAGAATAGCAATCTCTTATTTGTTGACCGTTGGATCTTTTTATTCATCGTTTCATCTCCTCCAGACGGTAGATCATCCCTTTGTGGCGCCGGCCGTCATTCCAGCGACGAGATAGCGGTTCATGAAGACGACGAAGAGCAGTACGGGCGCGAGCTGCACCGTGGAGGCGGCAAACAGGATGCCCCAGTCCACTCCGTCGATGGATCCGATCATTTCGGAAATCACCAGCGGCGCCGTTTTGGCGTTGGTCGCGGTGAAGATGAAGGCGAATAGGAACTCGTTCCACGAGAACACGACCACGAACACGGCAACCGCGAGGATGCCGGGCGCCGCTAACGGAACGATCAACCGGCGTAGGATCGTGAACTGTCTGGCGCCATCGATCTCGGCGGCCTCGTCGAGTTCGCGCGGGATCTGGTCGATGAAGGTGCGCATCAGGACGGTTCCGAGTGACACGAAGAAGGTTGCGTAGAGGACGATCAGCACGATGTGCGTGTCGTTGAGTTCCAGAGCATTCACGATCGGGAAGAGCGGCAATGTCACCACGATCGGCGGGATCAGCCTGACGACGATCAGGAACATCACGCTTACGTTGGTGAAACGGCTCACATAGCGCGAGCATGCGTAGCCGGCGTAGGTGCTCGTGATCACCGCGAGGGTGGTCGCTCCGGCCGTGATAACGGTGCTGTTCAGGAGCCCGCCGAAGAACGCGGGCCAGCGGCTCCACAGCGATGCGTAGTGCTCAAAGGTGGGCGTGAAGACATAGGCCGGCGGAACCGCGAAGATCTCCTGCCCCGGCTTCAGCGACGACATCACGATGAACGCGATGGGAAAGAGCGACCAGAGGAGCAGCGTTGCAACCGCAACCGCCTTGCCGAGCCCCACAAGCAAGCGCCTAGTGTGCATGGGCGCCCACCTGTCTGCGCAGGAGGAAGACATAGCCAGCAGCCAGAAGCAGCGAGGCAACGACCATGATCCAGGCCGTCGCCGCGGCCGTGCCGAATGCGTTGTAGCTGAACGCCTCTTGGTAGAGGTAGATGGCTACGACCTCGGTCGTGCGCGCAGGCCCACCGTTGGTCAAAAGCCAGACTTCCGAGAAGATCCGGAAGGCGAAAATGTAGCGGAACACCAGCGCGACAACGATGGCGGGCCCGAGCAACGGCAGCGTGACCCGACGGAATACCTGGAAGTTCGTCGCCCCGTCGATGCGCGCAGCCTCGTAGAGATCGCCGGGAATAACCAGCCTGGCAGCGTAGAGGATGATGAAAGTGAACGGCAAATGCAGCCAGATCGTCAGCAGTGCGATAAGGATCATCGCGTGGCTCGGCTCGAACGACCAGTCGAGGATGGGGAGGCCAACCGCCTGCAACGCCAGCGTCACCGGTCCCGCATCTGGATCGAACAGAAAGCGCCACATGACGACCGCGATGACTTCGCTGACGGCGTAGGGGGCGAGCACCGCGACGAGCAGGACGCGGCGGAACGGGAGGCCGTTCGCAAACAACAGCGCCACGAGCAGGCCGATCCCCAGTTCGGCATGGACTGCGAAGACGACGATCACGACCGTGTTCCGGAGGGCTCTCAGGAACGCCGGATCGCTCAGTACGCGGATGTAGTTCTCGAGACCGACATAAGTCGGCGCCAGCCCGAAGCTCGACTTCGTCACGCTCAGCCAGATCACGAAGATCGACGGAATGACGATCATGCTCAGGATCAGGATGTGAACCGGAGCAATCAGCGGCATTACGTGGGCAAAGCTTCTGCTACGCAAGTGGTCCTCCCAGATCCTTTATTCGCGCGCGCAAACTCTTGTTGCGGTCAGTGGACCGATTTCTCCTTCTCACCGGTGGCGTCGTTCCGCGGCGGTGGTGGATCGGCCACTACCTGTTTGCTCTGATCTCCTCCGAGATTGCGCACCGAGTCCCGGACTTGTAGCGAGGTGTTCAGTTCGAAAGCTTGCGGTGCCGACACGTCGCCCGACATGCGGACTTTCAGCCGATCCCAGACGGTGTCCGCTATCGTGTCTACGGGCTGTCTAATGGCGGTCAAACCCGTCTTGCGCGCGCTCATCCACGCATAATCGTCGAAGCCGACGAGCGAGATATGCTCCGGAATATCCACGCGGCGCGCGGCGAGCGCCGAGAGCGCGGCAAGCGTCGTCACGTTGGTGAGCGCAAGCACTGCGGTCGGGCGCGCGTTCCTGTCCAGCCAGTTGGAAAAGGTCTCCGCGCCGCGTTCGCTGTTCGAACCGAGTTCGACCACCTGCGGAGCCTGTCCAAACGCGTTGCGCAGGAACGCATCGGCCCCCCTGATGCGCTCCCTGATCGGGGCGATCGATAGATGTGAAGCGGCAACAACCACATCGCCGTGGCCCATGGTGGCCAGGTGCCGGGCGGCGATCTCGCCTGCCTCGAAGTTATCAATCGTGATCGTATCGGCGACCGCTCTCTCGCTGATGACACGGTCCGCCAGGACCATCGGCAATCGATGGGCCTCGTCGGCCAGGATCTTCGGGATATCATCGGAGCACGGCACCGCGATCAACCCGGCCGGCCGCCAACCGAGCAAAGCCCGCAGCCGCGATTGTTCTAGTTCTGGATCGTCACGCGAACTGGCCACGATGACGTCGTAGCCGTCCTCACGGGCCTTCACTTCCAAACGCGAGATGAGCGAGGTGAAGAACACATCGTCCATATCCGGGACGAGGACAGCGATCACCCTCGCCTGTCCGGAGCGCAATTGCGACGCAGCGCGATCGACCTGATACGATAGCTTTCGCGCGGTCTTTTCGACGCGCTCCCGCAGCTCATCATTCACCGGTTTCGAGCCGCTGAAGACGTTCGATACGGTTGCAATCGAAACCCCCGCAAGGGTCGCAACATCACGGATCGTTGGGCGTTTGGATGCCATAAGTCATGCCGTTAAACGTTTTAGATTTACTGTAAAACGTTTAACGGTGCGCTCTTAGAAAAGCAATCTCTTAATTTGTTGACCAATGGGCCTAGATCAAGCTGCTGTCCTTCCTATTTAATCGATCCCAGTGATCCGGGACTCAGCTGCGCCGCCGTGGCGGATACGGTGCCAAACTCCGGCCAGTGGATTGCCGAGCCTCAGGTCAGCGTCGTCCAATTGAGGGGTTAGGGCGTGGGTATCGCCTTGCGTGAGTGTGGTATGTGCGAATTCATTGCCCGACTTCACTTACCACTTTGACACATTTTTCCATATTGAAGT
>CAUZBA010000097.1:0-9861 GCA_963577635.1 Phycisphaerae bacterium | reverse complement strand
TCGCGCAACTGGTCGAAGATTGCCGACACCGACCGCGACGACGTGCCTTCGGGCAGCAGCAGCGTCACCATCAGCCATCGCGGTGTCGCGCCCATCACCGCAATGTCGTTGGCGTTGACCTGTACGACATACGAACCAATATGGTCGGTCGCAAACGTGATCGGATCCATCGCGGCGACGAGGTATCGATCGCCGCAGTCAATGAGCGCCGCGTCCTCTCCCGGCCGGGGCCCCAGAACGACGCGCGGGTCTTCGATGTTTACTTCCGCCAGCAGCTTCGACAGAAGCCCGAGCGGCAGCTTGCCTGCTTTCATCGTGATGGCACCGTGCAGCGAAGTGGAGGACTGGAGTGTTGTTTGCGGTCATGCTCCCGCGTCGAGGGGGTTGATCCTATCTGTCGATTGTCCCCTTCGCCATTTTCTCCAGCTTCGGGGCGATGATGAATCGGCAATAGGACTGATTCGGGTTGAGGCGGTAGTAATCCTGATGGTAGTTCTCGGCCCGGGTGAACGGCCCGGCGTCCTTGATTTCCGTCACGATCGGATCGCTGAACATTTCGGACTCATCAGCGGCTTTCAGGGAGGCTTCGGCCGCTCGCTTTTGAGTTTCGCTGTGCGTAAAGATCACCGAACGGTACTGCGTGCCCTCATCGTTGCCCTGGCGATTGAGCGTTGTCGGGTCGTGCAGCTGCCAGAAGATTTCCAGAAGTTGTTCGTATGAGATCTGCTTCGGGTCGAACGTGACCTGCACCACCTCGGCGTGGCCGGTCCGGCCGCCGCAGACTTGCTCGTAAGTGGGATCGGCCGTCGAGCCACCCATGTAGCCGCTGGTGACGTCGAGCACGCCCTCGAGCCGCTCGAGGACCGCTTCAACACACCAGAAACAGCCGGCGCCGAACGTGGCGATCTCGGTCGAATTCACTCTAATTCTTTCCGGTCTGGACGAACTGGCGATACAGCTTGGCATAGGTTCCGGCGTGCGCCAGAAGCTCGGTGTGCGTGCCGCGTTCGACAATGCGGCCATCATTGAGAACCAGGACCTGGTCGGCATGACGAATCGTGCTGAGCCGGTGCGCCACGACGAAACTGGTGCGGCCTTCCAGCAACACGTCCAGGGCGTGCTGAATGCGTGCCTCGGTCATTGTGTCGACGCTGCTCGTGGCTTCATCAAGAATCAGGATGCGCGGATCGGCGAGCATGGCCCGGGCGAAACAGACCAACTGGCGCTGACCCAGCGAGAGGTTGCCGCCGCGCTCACCGACCTGCGTGTCGAAGCCATCGGGCAATCTCTCGATGACGTCGAGACAGCCGAGCTTACGCGTCACCTCGACCATTTCCTCGCGAGTGGCATCGAGGCGCCCCACGCGCATGTTGTCCAGGACGCTGCCCGTAAAAAGGAAGTTCTGCTGCAGGACGATGCCCATCTGCCGGTGCAGACTGTCGCTGCTGATTCCAAGGATGTTATGGCCGTCGATGAACACCTCGCCGTGGCCTTCGTTCGGCCCCGACACGAGGTAAAACTTGGTGATGAGGTTGATGATCGTGCTCTTGCCGCAGCCCGTGTGGCCGACCAGCGCCACGGTCTGGCCCGGATCAGCCGAGAAATTCACGTCATGCAGCACCGGACGGCCCGGGTTGTAGCAGAACGTGACGTCACGGAACTCGACGCGCCCCCGAATCGGGCTTATGTCGATCGCGCCGGGCGGATCGGTCCATTGCGGCTCGGTGTCGATCAGCTTGAACAGCCGCTCGGCTCCGGCCATGACCGCCATTGCCGTTGGATACATCTCGCCGATGGTCGTCACCGCGCTGAAAAAGACGCCGGAAATAAACAGGAACAAGATCAGAACGTACAACTCAATGTGCCCCGCGAACAGCATCATCCCTCCGAGCAGGAACATCGCCGCGGTGAATATCTGATTCGTCATGTCCAGCATTGGTGAGAAGACGCCGCGCAGCCGGGCCACGGCCATGTGGTGGTCGGCGTGATCGAGCACCAAGTCGCCGAACATCATCGCGTTTCGATCCTGGCGGACAAATCCTTGAGTCACTCGAATGCCGTTGACCGACTCGGCCAGCGTCGCGGTGACGCGGCTGAAGCTCTCGCGGGCATCGCGGTGGGCATTGCTCAATCGCGTCCGGAAGTAAGCGCGGATGCCCCAGATCAATGGCGCCATGGCGACCAGCACCAGGAACAGGGCCACGTTCGTGGCCAGCATGATCGCCGCTGCGATGACGATCTGGCCCGCATTGACCAGTGTGACGAAAAGCATGTCCTCGACGCCGACGCGTACGGCCTGGATGTCGCCCGTGGCCCGACTGATAATCCGGCCCAGCTTCGTCCGGTCGTAGAATCCCATCGTCATCCGCTGCAGGTGGGCGAACATCTGATTGCGCAGATCGTGGACAACGACTTCGCCCAGCTCCATCGCCAGCCGCTGGCGGAAGTAGAACGTGACCTGAGTCGCCAGCGCCATCGCAAGAAATGCGCCCAAACCGATCCAGATGCCCGTGTAATCGACGGCGACGCCCCGCCGCGCCTGTGTCGATGCGGACATGATCGGACCGTTCTCGGGGTCAAGTATTTTCGCGACCAGCCACGCCAGCAGCGGCACCTGCGCCGATCGTATTAATACGACGACGAGCAGCACGTTCCGACGTTTCGCGTGCGGACGCATGTATCCGATCAGGCGAAGGATCAGCGCGAGGCTCAGCGGGCGCATTCGTTCCTCGCGCTCGCGCTTGGGATCGGTATACGTCAGCGTTGCATTGGTTTGGGCGGTAGTCATTGGGTTGTTGTCTGCGACGCTGATCCTGATACCTGGACGGCGAGGCACGAAGGGGGCCGTCGCGAGTGATGAGCGAGCGGCGGAATGCCGTGGTCCCCGGTCGACCGACGGGATCTTCTTCGTAAACTGCTCAGCACGATCATGTCTCTTGCCTTGAACCGGTCGGGGACATCACGCAACGCCGGTCTGCAATGCCTCCAGCAGTTGCGAGGTTTTGTCGTCGGCCGCCTGGAGGTCGGCCGCAGAGCGGTAATGGCCATCGGCATTGATTAACTGCTCGTGCGTGCCCATCTGGACCACGCGTCCCTTGTCGAGCACGATGACTTTGTCGGCCCGCCTCAGCGTGCTCATCCGGTGGGCCACCACAAAGGTCGTCCGGCGGGCCATGGCATTGTCCATCGCCTGAAGAATCTCGTGCTCCGTCTCGGGATCGATCGCGGCCGTCGGATCGTCGAGGATCAGAATGCTGGGATCGAGCAGAACCGCCCTGGCGATCGCCAGTCGCTGCCGCTGGCCACCCGAAAGATCGACGCCGCGCTCACCGATCACGGTGTCGTAACCCTCGGGCAGCAACGTGACAAACTCGTCAGCACAGGCGATTTTCGCAGCGCTGACGATCTTTTCAAGCGTTGCATCGGGATGACCGAACGCGATGTTGGCCGCGATCGTGTTGCTGAACAGGAAACTTTCCTGGAACACGAGGCCGATGTTTCGGCGCAGGTCGTCTATGTCCAACCGAGTTGCATCGACGCCGTCGATCAGGGCGCGCCCCAAGCGGGGATCGTAGAAACGCGGAATCAGAGACAACAGCGTGCTCTTGCCGGCGCCGGTCGGTCCGAGGATCGCCACGCACTCGCCCGGCTCCACGTCGAACGTGACGTCCGTGAGAATGTCATTGCCGGATTGGTTGTAGCCGAACGTGACGGACTCGAACGCCACCGCTCCGCGGGCCCTGCGGATCCGCATCGCGTCCGGCGGGCTCTGGATCTCAAGCGGTGTGTCAATGATCTCAAAGACCCGCGCGGCGGAAGCCAGGTACTCCTGTGCCCGGGTGCCGAGATTTGCCAGTTGCGCAATCTGTCGCGAAAACTGCGTTGTCAACCCGGCGAACACCACGAGCCCCGCACCGAGAGCAATACCCGCGACGTGCATGGGGTCTGCTTCGCGGGCCACGACCAGGTAGCCTCCGAAAGCCAGCACCACCATCGTGTTGATCTGCGTGCAGAAGCCGACCGACGGATGGAACAGGCTCATCCATCGGATGATGCGTCTCTGCTGATCGCACACCGACCGATTGTCCGCGCCGAACTTCGCGATTTCGTTATTCTGGCGAGCGAACCCCTTAACCACGTGGACGCCCTGTATATTCTCCGAGAGCGTCAGGATCATCTTGTCATTCTTCTTGTGATAGATGTCCAGATCGCGGCGTATCAATCGCTTGAGGGTGTACGTCAGCCCGGCGAGCACTGGCAACGTCGCCATGACCGCCAGAGTCAATTTCGCGTGGATGCCCATCATGTAGATGAGAAACAGCGTCTGCGCGATCGCGATGTTGACGAGGCCAAACAACACCACGGACAGGAAGCTAGAGGTGTTGACCACGTCGCTGGTCACCCGATTGATGATCGATCCGGACTCGTTCGCGTCGAAAAATCGAAAGCTGAGTCGCTGGAGCCGGTCGTAGACGATTCGGCGGAGATCGACGACGACCTTTCGCTGGATCAGGTCGCTCGTGCCGACCGTGATCAGGTAGGTCAACAGTCCGCGCAGCAGTGCCAGAACGATGATCCCAAGCGCGATCATCGCCACGACCGTGAGAGGCGGCCACGAGGCTGGCGGCGCGAGGCCGAACCACCATTGCGGCGGCGGGGCTTCGACGTCCTGTTGATGTCGGAAGAAGTCGATCACCAGGCCCGTCAGGGTCAGGCCGGTGAGCGTCATGGTCAGCACCAGAATCTGAAGTCCGACGACGTAAACGCACTGCCAGCGATAGCGCCAGGCCAGGATCACCATGCGGTGGATCAATACCCGGTTCGATGACGTGGCAACCGCAACGGCCTTCTCTTCCGGTGAGTTCATCGAGTGTGTGGGAGGCACTTCAGTGAGGTCCGCAGCCGCGGCGGTCAGAATCGTCCGCTCCACGACACAGATGCAAGTTTATGCCATTTGATTCGGACGACAAGCCCCCAGCCCGATAATTTTGGCGATTTTTGGCAATCGGCCGGCGGTCCGCCGCCATTGAGACCCGATCAGGAGCCGTAAACGGCAATCCAGAGTAGTGTGCCGCTATGGGCGTATTGCCGGCGGCGGAAGTCGCGGGTCGCTGCGCGACAGTCGCAAGTCGCAAGTGCAGAGAGTCACAATTCGGAAGCGCCAATACACGAAATGCCTGCACATCCGAGGCTTGAGACTCTCACTACTTGCGACCCCGGCGACCTACAGGTCCCAGAGCGCCTGTTATTCAAACGCGCCCTTCACGCACAAAGGACACTTCTTGAAATAAGGTGGTCGCGCATCACGGCGACAAGGTCGTAATCGCGTCCCGGCGTCACCTCGAAGGACACGTCGGTCCCCACGCCTACGGCGACACGCGGACCACCGACCTCGGTGACGAACCATCCGCACTTGTTTGGATCGTTGCCGACGACGAGCATGGCCTTCACGTTCGTCGCGGCGTTCACGCTGAAGCGCCCGATGACCGGGTGAATCTCTCCATTGCAGAACCGGCGGTCGAACCTGACGCCTAGAGCGGGTTAAGTTTGTGTGTAGAGTTTTGAGCGGCGGCGAAGCAAGCCTGGCGCGGAGGGCGAAGCAGGCGATACCCCTGAGTATCGTCGATGCAGCACGACAAAACCAGGTGCAACTGCAGGCAACTCAGGACGCTACATATAAACTTAATCTGCTCTAAGGATCCTGCGTCAATCGGTTCAGGCCCTGCCACGCCTGGGTGTGGTCCGACTGCAATTGCAGCGTATGCCGATAGTGCTCGATCGCCCTGCCGGTCGTCCCGAGGCGCTCGAGGGCCAGAGCCAGTCCGTAGTGCGCCTTGGCACTTTCGGGGCCGAGGCGCAGGGCCTCGTGGAAATGCCGAATTGATTCTTCGATCCTTTCGATTCGCAGCAGGGCATGTCCAAGATTGCCGTGAGCGCCAGCCATGTCCGGTGCCAGGCGAACGACATGTCGAAAATGGACGATCGCCTCTTCGTAACGGTCCTCGGTGGCGAGCGTGTTGGCTAGGTTGAAGTGCGTGAGCACCAGGTCGGGCCGAAGGGCGAGGGCTTGACGGAAGTGGTCGATCGCCCGCGCCGAATCGCCCGACGCGCGCCAGGCGCTCCCCAGGTTGTTGTGAGCCTGGGCATAGTAGGGCCGAGCGACCAGGGCTCGCTGATAGTGTTCGATGGCGTCTACGGTGCGACCCTGGGCCATGCGTGCCAGCCCCAGGCCGAGGTGGGCGTTGGCCAGGTCAGGATAGGCCTCGATGGCCATTTCAAAGGATCGCACCGCGTCTTCGATCCGGCCGGAATCCATCAGCATTTTGCCCGTCGTCGTGTAGAAGACCGCGTAGTTCGGGCGACCCGTTCCCATGGCCGCGGCCGCCGCGATTGCGTCGCGATCCAGGGTGACTGCAGGCCGTTCCCTGTCTGAGCCGTTCCATTGATCCAGCGTTCTCTTCAGCGCCACTGCGGCGATGCGAGCGCCCTCGATCGACGGGTGCATCGAGTCACCGTTCGTGTAGCGCAGTCTCGGATTCGGTGATGGTTCAATCGAAGCTCGATGCGCCCGAAAATAAACTGACAGGCGCACGGACGCCAACCCGACCATGCGAGCCAGGCGTTCGATGACTAGTTGATCGGGGTCACCAGGCATCGCGCGCACGTCTTCGATCCGGTCGTCGAAGAATTTGGGCCAGACCGCGATCAGAACGTCGAAGCCGTGCCGATCGGCCAGCTCACGCAGTCGTTTCAGGCCCTCGACGACGTTGTTGTCCCCGATGGCACGGCGATTCCAGGCGACCGGATCGGTCTGCGCAGCGAAACCGAACAGGTTCGTTCGCAGGCACACGGTACGTACAAGGTCCGAATGCAGGAACAATTGCTTGATAACGCGGGGCGCCCGAGTCTCGCCTTGAAGTTTGAACGCTTCGCGATTGAAATTGTCGTAGTCATTCTCGGTAAAGACCAGAACGATAATGTCCGGATTGAACCTGAGGCCCTTGACCTCCAGCAGCTCCACCTCGGCGCGCGTGCAATAGGCGCTGACGCCGAAGTTCAGCACCTCGATCTGCCCGGCGTCATCGAGACGCTCCCACTGACCGCTGATCGTGTCATCGAGATCGCGAATGCCGAGCCCCTCGACGACCGAGTCTCCCAGCAGAAGGATCCGGCGGCGTCCGGCAGCCTTGTCGATCGATCGCTCGATGTCACGCTGGCCGTGGGCGTTGGTGCGCGGGTAGCTCTTCTCGAGGTCGGCATGGTCGTCGCGATAATCGGCCTTGAGTTCGAAACCCAGGATCGGATTGGCCGATCGCTTGTAAACCGACGCGTCCTCATCGACGACGATCGGCTTGACCGCCGGAGCCAGGTGCAGAACACGAACGGCCAGTTCCGCCACCAGGAGGCTTCCCAGCGCGGACAGAACGAGTGCGGCGAGACGCACACGCCGCGTTCCGGGCCCACGTCGGGTGCGCGCGGCGGTCATCGCCACGCCCAGTAGTGGCCGACCGTCGGCCGATGCGAGGCCGGTACCGGCGTGACCAACGCGACCGCGCGGTTCGGGCCGTGGCCGTCTGATCGTCTTTCGACTACTCTCGTTTGCATCGGATTGCACCGGATGTGAAGGGGCGACGCATTGCCCATGTTCAGGAGGCGACACATCGGCGCGCATCGTTCAATCGACGCGCGGGCCGAAGCCGTCCTCTGCGACACGCGGCATCGGCGCCGCGGCATCGGCGCTGGCCAGCGTGCCGAAGTGCTCATGATTCCAGTACCAGATGTAGCCGGTGTCGGCGCCGGCCACCAGTTCGAATCGGCCGTCCGCGTCCCAGTCGACCGGCGCCATGTGGACGCCGTGCCGCCAGAACTCCAGCGGCCGTCCGTCGTCGTCCCAAAGCAGGATGTCCGGCCGCTTGAACACGGGTTGTTCGTTGGACCCCACGTTCCTGGCGAACAGCACGAAACTGCCGCGCCAGGGACTGCCGTGCTGAGGCCCGACGCCGATGAGCAGGTCAAGCAGGCCATCGCCGTCCCAATCAACGACGTTGATCTTGGTTCGACCGCGCGCGTCGCCGCCTTGCTCCGTGTAAATTCCGTGGGTCTTGATCGCCTGCCCATCTTCGTACCGAAGTTTTTCGCCCGCAAGAAGCGCCGTGAGGTCGTCGCGACCCGCCCGCCGGTATAGCGCCAGGTCCAGATCAAGATCCTGGGCAACGAGGTCCGGAAGACCGTCTCCCGTGAAGTCGCCGATTCCCGGCTGCTGTCGCCAGGGTCCGAACAGGGGGGCGCCGTCGGTCAGGTGGAGGCGCTGGGGCGGTCCGAGCTCGGGTCGCGACTTTGAACCCCTGTTCGGATACCACTCGAACAGCGCGATCATGTCGGAGACGATCAGGTCCAGGAGGCCATTGCCGTTCCAATCGACAAGAACGGGGTTGCTGTACCCGCCGGTTTCGCCGTCATACGGTCCCTGTGAGCCTCCCCAATGCTGTCCCCCGGACGGATACGGCGTCGCCAGTCGGCGAATCTCCGTCGTGCCGTAACGGACACGCTCGGGCGGCGCGAAGCGAAGCGGTTCGGTGGACAAAGTCTTGTACCAGAAGATGTAACCTTCAAGGCTTCCGACCAGCAGATCCGGCGTGCCCGTGCCCCTCCAGTCGCCCACGGTGGGGACGGAAAAGAATCCACCGTTGACGTGCGGGTTGCGCTGCTTCAACTTTCTCGGTCGATCGTAGACGGGACGTCCATCTGCGTCCTGGCCATAGCGGCGACACCAGGCGACGTTACCGCCATTGGTGCCGGCGAAGAGGTCGTAGCGCCCGGGCTCGAGAACATCGCTGACCGTGATGCTCGCCTCGAATTTCGTCAGACGGTTGAAAGGTTCGTGGTGAAGCGTGAATATCTCTGCGGCGTCACCCCATTTCGGAGCGTCACCCGTTTCGAGCAGCGGCAGGTGATGGACGTAACCGTAGTAGTTCAGCAGCAGGAGGCCCGCCTTCGGGTCGGTCGGGTCGACCGCGGACAGGTGGTAGACGTGCGGCGGAAGGTCGACCTGTATTCGATCGACGTAAGTGAATTCGTAGCGACCATTCACAGACGTATTTCGGTACAGGTGCAGGGCCGGCCTCCTGGGAAATGCGCCGACCCAACTGCCGTCCGGGCGATATCGGTCGCGCTGGTCCTCCGCGACGATCCCCGTCTCGGGATCGATGTAGTACCTGCCATCCTCCTCGTATCCCAGTGCGACCAGGTCGATCCGGCCGTCGCCGTCCCAATCGATCGCGACAACCATGTTGCCGCCCCAACGGCCCGGAAGACCGTCGCTGCCCTTGATGACGATGTCCGCACCGCCTTCGCGATTCGGGGGCGCGCCTTGCAGTCGAAGCACCGCGACCGATTTTCGTGAGTAGCCGCGGGGGGCAAGAATGACCTCAACATGGCCGTCGGCATCGAGGTCCGCCGCCACTGCGATGGTCCCGGTCAGACCGCGATCGTTGTCGTTGCGCTGGTTGTTTCGGGGAATCCGACCCCAGAGGTGTCCGCGATCGACGACGGGCGTGCCGTCAATATAAGATTCGACGAACTTGAAAGAGTAGATGTCACCGGTGCCGCCCGAGCAGACCAACTCGCGCTCGCCGTCGCCGTCCCAATCGAGCAGGTGAAGCGTGTTGGCGGGACAGAACATGTCCCCGATCGCGCTCTCGTCACCCAGCACCAGCGGCGAACCGTCACCGCGGTTACCGCCCTCGACAGGTCGTGGGAATTCACTCGATTTCAGATGTCGTCTCTGAAGTAGTTGTGCGCCTCGTACCCGCCGGAAACAAACTGGCCACGAAAGGCGTGATAATCCAGACGTTCCGCATG
>CAUZBA010000096.1:0-10020 GCA_963577635.1 Phycisphaerae bacterium | reverse complement strand
ATCGCAAAGGCCGATTGGCGAGCGCGTGCTGCTGGCGTTCCAGATCAACGGGCGGCCCTACGCGACTCAGGACGGGCAGCAGATCCATTCCTATGCGCGGGACAACTACCACGTGGTGAACGTGCCGGCTGGATTGATCGATCAGCGTGGCACGCTCGAGCTGCACATCGCCAACATCACCGAGGCGCAAGACCTCGACCCCGACGGGTCGAGGCCCGAGGTGACCGTCAGCTTCGCGCCGGGGGAGGGCCTGGAAATCCTGGTGACGGCCGGTAGCTTTGAAGGCAACCTGCTACGGTCGGCTCTCATCATCTGGGCGGGGCTCTGCTTTCTGGCAATGATGGGGCTCGCGGCGGGAACGTTTCTTGGGTTTCCGGTCGCGTGCATGCTCAGCCTGCTTGTGTTCGTGACGACCGTGCTCAGCGGTTACGTCGACGATTCGATCTTCTACTTCGGTCAATTTCCGGACACCTACGACACGCCGTTTGAGCTTGTCGGTGTCATTTGGACCCGGTTCGCCGACAACGTTGGTACGGGCAAGTACTGGGAGGCCGCGAAAATCCCCATTGGGCTGGTCGGCAAGGCCTTCGTGACGATCGTCCCGTCGTTCAGCGACCATAATCCGATTCCGCTGCTTACTGACGGACGTATCGTGGGCGTGCCGCGGCTGACCGCGGCGTGGCTCCGGGTCGGCCTTTTCAGCACGGCCATCTGCTGGATGATCGCCTGGCTGGTCTTCCGCGGGCGCGAGCTGGCGCGCGTCACGGTGTGATTCGGCACATGAACAACAATCGTCTTGTCCAATTCGTATGTCTTCTGATCACGATCGCGCTGATGGGCACGACAGCGTGGCTTCGACCGCAGATCAACGCCGGCCGGCGTGATTTGGAGCTCACCGGACCGGGCACTCCGGGTGACGATTCGCTGCCCCCCGTCATCGCGCTGGGTACGGCGGCCCTGGGTTCGTTCCGAGGATTGATCGTGGACGTGCTTTGGTACCGGGCGTACAAGCTGAAGGAGGCCGGTAAGTTCTATGAAGCCAACCAGCTGAGTCACGCCATCACGCAGTTGCAGCCGCGCTTCCCCCAGGTCTGGGTCTTTCACGCGTGGAACATGGCGTACAACATTTCCGTAGCCACGCACACCCGCGATGAGCGATGGTATTGGGTGAACAGCGGCATCAAGCTGCTGCGCGAACAGGGCATTCCGTTGAACCCCGGCTCGCCGCTGCTGTACAAGGAACTGGGGTGGATCCTCTCGCACAAGGTGGGTGGAACGTCCGACGACATGCACTGGTATTACAAGAGGAAGCTTGCCGAAGAGTGGCAGGAGTGTCTCGGCGCGCCCACCGAGGGCGCCACCACTGAACAGACCGTCAACGCGATGCGCCTCGTTGCCGAGGCACCCCACACGCTGGGCGAACTGCTTTCCGAACAGCCGCAGGTCGTGCCGCTCTGGCAGCACCTCAGCGACCTGGGCTACCTGCCGGACGTGAAGTTGCTTCGGCAGATCGGCGGAATCCTCATGTACAACTACTCGCCCGATCGCGACCTCTGGGGGCAACTGGGGATCGCCGTGCCCGACCGACTGGACCAGAGGCTGGACACGATCTTCAGGGACGCTGCTCTGGGGCCGGGCGTCGAACCGCTGCTCGCGTTTCTACGCCGTCGGGTGTTGATCGAAACCTACCGGATGGACCCCGCCGTGATGGTCGAAGTCATGGAGCTGTTCGGTCCGCTCGACTGGCGTCACCCCGCGGCCCAGGCCGCATACTTCAACCATCTGGGGGTCAAGGCCGTCGATGCCAGGAGGGTGCGAGGCACGACCGACTTCATCAACGTCTATCGCGCGAGGATTCACACGATCCAGGACCTGGCTCACACGGGCAAAGTGAGCTTCGACCCGCGGATGGCCGATCCGCCGGACCTGCTGCCCGACTCGCGCTTTATCGAGATGTACGAGCGCGCCCTCGACAATGCCCTGGCCTACATGAAGAAGGTCAACTCGAAGCCGGGTACGATCAACAGCTTCGAAGGGGGGCACGAGAATTTCCTGCTGAAGTACATCGTCGATGCGTACATGACCGGTGGCGAGGATGAGGCCCAGCAACTCTACGACAAGGTGCGCAGGCTCTACGGCCACAAACCGCACAACGTGGAGCGGTACAAGATGGCCCTGCACGAGCTGGTCTTCGATGAATTCAAGGATATCGACGACCTGCCCTACTTCGTGCAGTCGTTCTGCCGCAACATGATCTTTCGCGCCATCCACATGGGGCTAGGCAGTAACCGTCCAGAATGGTTCGAGAACAGCATCAGGTCCGCCCAGGTGATGTTTGATCACTTCCACGAGGGCAAGTCCGTCAACCCCGGCGCGGGCAGGGATCGCCAGGACCTTGCAGATAACTTTGGCCAGCTGCTTACCATGTCCTATCTCGACTACATGAGCCGGCCGCGCTACTCGATCACGCGCCGGGCACGTGTCTGGCAAAACACGCCCCTGGATCTTCGACAGCGCACGTACGATCGTCTTTACAGGATTTTCGTTCGCCAGTTCCGGGACACGCCCTTCAACGCCGAGCTTGCCCTGACACAACCACCCGGCATGGACGCGTACCGCGAACGCTTCGCGAAAACCGGCGACACGACGGCGAAGAAGCAAATGGAAGGCGCCGAGACCATTGAGAGGCAGTAGGGGGGACAGCGACGGAGCGACGAATGGTCGTAGTTTTGGCGCTGGTCGGCTTTGGCGGTCGTTGGTTCTGTTTCGGGGGATCTATCGACTATCCGAAAAGGCATTGCGTCGATTCGGCAATAGATCGCGTTACGGCCGATACGTCGCCGTACATCCTGGCGCTTCTTCGACGCGGATGTGGATGAGTCTCACCCTGCCGGGAAGTTGCGCGGCGACTCGCGTGCCCAGCCACCAGGCGACGCGTTCGGCTGAGGGATTCAGCTTCAGAACGCCGTCCTCATCCGCGAACGGCGCTGTGTCGTTGAGATTCCCATTGTGAAACGGACCGACCAGGCCGTCCACGATGCGATCCAGGTCGTGGAAATCCATGACGACCTCGATCTGGTCAAGTTCGTCGGCCGCCACGCCCAGCTCGATCGCCCAGTTGTGACCGTGCAGCGGCTCCAGCGATCCATCGTGGAGTCTCAGCGCATGGGCCGCGGCGAAGGTTCGTGTGATGGTGATTTCGTACATGATTCGGTGAATGGCGAGGACGAATCAAAATTAGCGACGAAGCGACGGAGCGACGAAGGGGGGAAGGTGAATGATGCGATACGCCCGTGCGGATAACCGGAAACGCGGCCGAAACGGATACAAGGTCCGCTGAAGCGAACCGACTCCCGGACGACAACCCTTCGTCGCTTCGTCGCTCAACTCACACCCGTAGTGTCGAATCCACATGTGATTGATTCCAACGAGTGGCGACATTCGCGCGACTCAAATCCCCTGATCCTCACGCGTTTTTTTCTTTCCGCCGTAGATGTTCTGCGGTGGGATTAGATGGCCCGCGGTGATGCCGCCGTCCACGCTGAGCACCTGGCCGGTGACCCAATCGCTGTCGCTGCTGGCCAGGTAGACGGCTGCCGCAGCGACGTCCGCAGGCGTCCCGAAGCGGCCGCATGGTGTGAATTGCATCCACGCCTTGTGGGCCGGCGAATCAACGGGCGGGGGCGGGTCTTTCGGCACCGGCACCGCCCCGGGCGCGATCGCGTTGATCTGAATGTTGTATTCGGCCAGGTCGAACGCGGCCCCGCGGGTGAAGTTGGCGATTCCCGCCTTGGTCGCCTCGTAGAGGCAGGAGCCGTACGAGCCGCCCAGGCCGTGGACGGAAGACATCGTGATGATCTTGCCGCGCTTGCGGGCGACCATCGGCTCGGCGCCGTGGCGCACCGTCAGGTAGGTTCCGATCAGGTTCGTCCTGATCAGCGATTCAAAATCGGCCAGCGTCGTCTCCATCAGCGGTGCGCCGATCCCCTTGCCGGCGTTGGCGACGACAATGTCGAGGCCTCCGAACGCGTCGAGCGCGGCCTGAACCATGGCCTTCACCTGCGCTTCATCCCGTGTGTCCACGCGACAAAGGACCGCCTTGCGTCCGAGATGTTCCACGGCGGCGGCGGTCTGCTCGGCGGTCGCCTTGTCGGAGTGATAGGCGACGACGCAGTCGGCGCCGTCGCGCGCGAAGGCCTCGCAGATGCCGCCGCCCAGACCGCCCGACGCGCCGGTGACCATCGCAACTTTGTCTTTCAGTCGCATGTGGATCTCCCTTGATGCGGCGGCAATCACCACCGGCGGCTGATCTTAACGTTGGACCGGCATCGTGACCAGATCCAGTTCACATGGGGGCATAGCTCGCTCGCCACCGACGCGGTATCCTTGCATTGACCATGATGCCAATCGAGTTGCGGGGTATTACCAAACGTTTCGGTCCGACTGTGGCGGTGGATCACGTCGACCTGAAGATTCCCGCCGGATCGCTGTTCTTCCTTCTGGGCCCCAGTGGCTGCGGGAAGACGACGCTGTTGCGAATGATGGCCGGGTTCATCGAGCCGACGCAGGGCGAGATTCTGTTCGGCGCCAGAGACGTGACGCACGAACCGGCGAATCGGCGGCAATGCGGGATGGTCTTTCAGAGTTATGCCCTCTGGCCCCACATGACGGTGGCCCAGAACGTCAGCTTCGGTCTTGAGGTGCGGCGGGTCGGCAAGGGCGACAGGTCCCGGCGCGTGGAGCAGGTCCTTCGTCGTGTGCGGATGGAAACGTTAGGTGACCGCAAGCCAAACGAACTTTCCGGCGGGCAGCAGCAGCGCGTGGCCCTGGCCCGGGCGCTCGTGGTGGAACCCGACGTGCTGCTGCTCGATGAGCCGCTGTCGAACCTGGACGCGAAACTCCGCCTCGAATTGCGCAGCGAGATCAAGCGGATCTGCGGTGAGGCCCGAATCACCGCGGTATACGTGACTCACGATCAGACCGAAGCCCTGTCGATGGCCGACGCCGTCGCGGTGATGAACGAGGGCCGGATTAGACAGATCGGCTCGCCGCGATCGCTCTACGAGCAACCCGACAACCGTTTTGTCGCGGACTTTCTGGGTCAGACCAACTTCATTGCCGCTGAAGTCGTCGGGCGCGAGGGTCGTCAAGTGGTACTGCACTGCTCGGCCGGAGATTTCCGATCCGCGTGTAATCCAGACGGCTTGCCGACGACCGGAAACGTGACGTGCTCGGTCCGGCCCGAAGCGCTGCACCTGATTGTTCCCGGGCAGTCCCCGCCGCCCGACGCGTCGAACCGCTTTGAAGCGACACTCACCAACGCGATCTACCTCGGCGAGGCCGCGCAACACGAAGTCGTCGCGGGCGACGGATTGAGACTCAAGGTGCTTGAGCTGAATCCGCGGCCGTTCGAGCAGGGCACCCGGAGCGTGCAGGTCTGCTTTCACCCCAGAGACGTGGCCGTGCTGCAGGATTGATCCATGTGCCCTACGCCGGCCGCAGACGCACACGGCCTGTTCCGTAACACGCGATTCTTTCGATCATTAGATGGTCTTCGCTGTCTGAGCATCCTTGCCGTGATCTGGCATCACGCGGGATTCCGTCTCGAAAACGTGGTGCTGTTCGATAGCGGCCGGTACGGCGTTCACCTGTTTTTCGCTATCAGCGGATTTCTCATCACGACGCTGATTCTGCGCGAGCGCGAACTGACCGGCAACGTCTCGCTGCGCCGTTTCTACATGCGCCGAACGCTTCGCATCTTTCCGTTGTACTACGTGGTGATGCTCCTCTACATCGTGCTCGTCGCAATCATCGAGGGGAGCAGCAGTCAAGGGCGCGAGTTCTTTCACAATCTGCCCTACTACCTCACCTATACCGGGAATTGGTACGTCGTCTATGACGGGAACGTGATTTTCTTCTTTGCCTGGTCGCTGGCGACGGAGGAGCAGTTCTATCTCTTCTGGCCCAGCATCGAGAAGTTCCTGAAGCGGTGGACCGTGCCCCTCATGGTGGCGCTGGTGACGTTGCGCTTCATTTGGGAGCAGGGATCGATCGCGAGCGTGCTGCCCGAAGACACGCTCGCGCACAAGATCATCAGGTGGAGCGTGATGCCGCCGATCTGCTTCGGGGTGCTGCTGGCGCACGCGCTTCACTGGGAGCGAAGTTTCGCGGTCGCATGGCGCATGATCGGCAGCCGCTTCGCGTCGGCGGTCATCGCCGTGCTGATTCTGTTATCGGTCGGTCTCAATTTGTCGCAGTGGATATCGTTCGCGCTGATGGCATTGCTCGTCGGTTCCTGCGTGATTCGTGACGATCACGTTCTGACGTGGTTTCTGACCCTCAAACCGATGGCGCACATGGGCAAAGTGAGCTACGGCATGTATCTGCTGCATGTCCTGGCGTCCAACGCCGTGGTCGTCGTCGCAAGCCCTCTCGGCGTCAGGAAACACTCGACGGTGGCATTCATCCTGACATGTATCGTCGCCGCCGTGGCGGCAACGATCAGCTATCGTTACTTCGAGAGCTATTTTCTACGGCTGAAGAATCGATTCGCGGCCGTTCGCAAGTCTCGCACGGAGGCATCCCCATTGACGTCCACGAAGGCCGAATGAACGCGGCCGTCGATGCAAGGGCAAGTAGGTGTCCGCAATGTGTCGTTCCCGTACGGAAGGCAGTCGTTGATGATGGCTACCGCTAGCCCGTATTTCTCACCAGTTTCACCGCCCAGCGGGCGGCTTCATTCGCTGGCTTCGTCCTCCGTGCGATCCGTCCTCGACGTAGTATTCAGCTACGCCTGCGGAGGATCGCGTGTGCGTCCTCGCCAGCGAACGAACCTGTCTCGCTGGTTTGCGCAGTGTCGCTGGCCGATTATTGTAGGCCCTGCCTCAAGTTCCAAGCCCGCTGGTTGTCACACCACCGAGCGGAGAAACTGGTGAGAAATGCGGGCTAGCCGGACTTAACCCATGATTCAGCGCCTTCTTTCAACTCTCCACCCGCGCAGACAGCCCTGGATCACAAGGCAGAGCTACAGGCACGATTTGATCACGGCGGTCACGTTTCCAGTGGGGGTGGCCATGATCGAGGGAGGTGTCATCGGCGTCCTGGCCGAGAAGACGTTTCACGTCGGGCCCATGCTGTTCGCGACGATCATGGCGGCCCCGATGTTCGCCAACGTGACGAGCTACGCCTGGGCGCGCATGGCCCGAAACCGGCGGAAAGTGCCGTTCATCGTCCGGTTGCAGATGGCGCTGCTCCTGGGGATCGGCGCGATAGCTCTGCTGCCCACCGACCGGTGGGGGGCATACGCGCTTACCGCGTTGATCGTCTCGTGCCGATGTCTGATGGCTGGGATCCTCACCATTCGCAGCACGGTCTGGCGAATGAACTATCCGCGGCCGGTGCGCGCCAGCGTGATCGGGAAATTGAACGTGGTCAGCAGCATCATCATCGCAACGGCGCCGGTGATCGGCTACGCCGCGCTTGACCACGACCCCTCCGCATTTCGCTGGTGCTATCCGGGGGCCATCGCGATCGCGATGATCGGCGTGGCGGCCTTTTCTCATGTCCGTTTGCGCGGTGAGCGCGACCTGCTGCGATTCGAAGCGAATCCCGGCGCCCGACCTCAACCGCACGGGACGCCGGCGAGCCTCTACGAGTACCACCCGGCGGCCGGGCGTGACAACTTCTGGACGGTTCTCAAGCGCGATCACTTGTTTCGTCGCTACATGAAGTGGCAATTCGTTGGCGGCATGTCCAACATGATGGGCGACGTTCTGATCGTCTACCTGATCATCCAGATGACCAAAGATATTCAATACGAGTACCTGATCAGCGTGGCACTAACGACGGCAATCCCCATGATTCTCGTAGCGTGTAGCTTGCCACTGTGGGCCCGCTACTTCGACAGGGTCCACGTTACGCGGTTGCGTGCCCGGCAGGGCCTGCTGTGGGTATTGAACCAGACGCTCAACTGGGTCGGCGCAGCGCTGTCTTCGATCGAGGTGATCGGCATATCCCGCGTGGTTCTGGGCATGACCCGAAGCGGCGGCATGCTGGCCTGGACACTCGGTCACAACGACTTTGCGGACCGGCGCCTCGTTGCTCTCTATATGGGCATCCACGTGACGCTGACCGGCGTCCGCGGTGCGGTCGGGCCTTTCATGGCGATGCTGCTGTACATGGGCTGGCCGGACGACGCTCTGGGGTTGAACATCCCCGCGTTCGCCGGCATCGGCCACCATGTGTTCCTGGTGTGCATCGCGCTTGCCGCCGCCTCGACGGTGGGGTTCGTCCGCCTGGACCGATCCATGCGGCGCGCCGTCGCGAGTGAATAGCGAGCGACGGAATCCATCACTATCCACTCCCACTGACGCCGTCCTCCCAGCACCCGCTTGAGGTGAGGTTTGGCTCAAGCATTGCTGACCTGCCTCACTCTTCTAGCAGGACGCTGCAAAACTCGGTCGGCGCAAAAATGTGTACCTGAGATTTTTGAAAGTTTCGCCTTCAACGCGTTCGGACTCGATCTGCGAAGCGAGAGGGGTAGTTTCAGATTGGGGATTCTTGGGCGAATTCAAGAATCCGGGGTTTTGCAGCGTCCTGCTAGGGCGTTTTCATTCATGACGTAGCGTTTTGAGCGTCGGCGAAACAAGCCTGGTACGGAGGGTGAAGCGGTCCCCATTCGCATTACTGCGCGAATGGGGGTGCCCCGAAGCAGGCGACCCCGCAGTGGGTCGGCGATGCAGCACGACAAAGTCAGGCGCGGCTGCAGCCAGCTCAGGACGCTACGTCATGGATGAAACCGCTCTAATGCCAGGCTTCGCCGGAATCGTAAATTGCATCTGGTCTTCCGCGTCGATGTCCCAGGCGTCGTTGTATTGCGCTCGAACCGCGCCGGGCAGGGCCACGCCGCCGCCTCCACCGACGAATAAGGTAATCGGCGGCCCGAACGGGGCGGGCTGACTCGCGAAGCCACCAAAGGGTGCCATCACGGTCCCTGCCAGCGTGAAACCGGTGTTCGGTCCAACCGGGACCGTCATTCCTTGATAAGCCCGCCCAGCAGGGGACCCAGCGGCTCGACGTAGATGTCGCCGGCGTCGCTGAATCCAGGAAACGTCACCGGATCGCTGATATCCAGGTCACTTCCTATATCCATCGAATAGTGAAACTGGGCATCCACAGTCGCGCACAACCCGAGCACGACGACAACGACCCCACCGATGCGATCTGCCAGCTTGTACCGCATCATCAGCCGTCCTCCGAAAAATGTGTAAATGTACGTATAGCCCTGAACACGAAATGGCACGTATATCGACACCGTACATGACGGCACGGACGCCGGTCCGGCGCGATTTGCATGGCCTGCCTCTCGTCTCTCCAGACTGCAGGAACACCGCTCGCAGTATACGCCGGCCTGAGAAAAACACAACGATTTTTTATCGAAATCTCGTAATACCTGCGCGTGGCGAGGTTTGTCGAGAGCCAAGAATTCAATGAACGGGGCGACCCGACGCCGGCCCTGCCATTGCTGCATCCCTGAATTATTTGAAAAGGTCGATTTGGATGGAATCGATCGGGTAGGTGCGTCAGCCGGAACGCGGTGCGGCCGCGGCGGCGAAGCTGTATCCGCACTCGCACGCCATCTTACGGACGTGGACCTGAGCACGACATTTCGGGCACTGCCTGTGCCAAGGCCTCATCGTGAGAGACGCGATACGCTTCTCTGCCGACTTCTTGTCGGTATTGCCCTCCGCCGTACGACGGGCCGCGAGCATCTTGTCGGCCCGATCCTGGACACATTGCGGGTGGATACCACCGCGCGAGTAGGCCGCTTCTCCGCATACAGGACACGGTTGTGGCATCCGTACAGCATACAGTTCTGCGGCAGGCGTGTCCAGGACTGGGTACCAACCCGCATTTCTCACGAGGGGTCTTTGCACGACCGAACGGCGAAACTCGTGAGAAATACCGGTAAATCCGGCCCGGCACCGTACCGAATAACCCCTTGTGAGAATCACGGGTACG
>CAUZBA010000095.1:0-10036 GCA_963577635.1 Phycisphaerae bacterium | reverse complement strand
CTGGCCCCGTACATCGTATTGACGGCTTCGGCCATTACGTGCGTCCCATCGAGCAGGCTGCAGATTGCTCTGGTGGGAGGATTGTTTCTTGCGACGCTCTTTCCACTCAAAGAATATTATCGTTGGCGAATCGACACTGCAGATTCCAAAGACGTGTTCCGTCATATCGCTGAACATTACGAGGACGGGGACATCGTTCTGCACACGTCGCTGTTCGGCTACCTTCCATCGGTCTACTATCACGGAAACGCGTTGGACGAGTTCATCCTGGCTGAGGTGGCGGTCGATAGACCAGAAGTCTTCTGGCCCGACAAAAGTGTGCTGATCGAAAGCACGGAAGTCGTGAACTACAGGCGAATCTGGTTGTATTGGAGCCGTGGCGACGAAAGGAAGCTCGCACAGTTCCTGCGCGACTCTCCGTTTCAACCGACTGACGTCAATCTCTTTCCGGACAGGCCCAGCCATGCATCCCTACTGCGAGCACGGCCGATCGCGGAACCTCGCGCCTCGACTCCATCGGGTTTCTGACGGTCGCGTGCCATGAGCGAACCGACATTGCTTTCGGATTTCGGGCTGTCGCATCGGCGCAGCTACGACTACCGGCTGGTCACGTTGATTCTTCTGCTGGTTATGCTGGTTCTGCGACTGTTCTCTTCGGATCCAGTCGTCGGCATCAGTTTTGACGAGCCGAAATACCTGGCCCTCGCTCGGGACTTCCCGTTTCACCGCCTCTACAACAACGAGCTGTATTTGATGCACGGACCGGGTTATCCGGCGCTGATCCGGTTGGGCATGACGGTCATGACCGACCACAGTGCCGCTATCTGTGTGTCAATCGTCATGTCGGCCATCGCGTTCTGGGCGATCGGACGCGTTGGCAAAGTCATTCGGTTGAGCGGAACCGGCGTCTTGCTGGCGCGAATGTTTCTTGTGTTTCAGCCGAAGTTCATGGTCATCGGTCAGGAGATCTACAAAGAATCCACCATGGTGGCTCTGTACGCGCTGCTGTTGGGCGGCCTCATGAGCACCGTTTCCGGCAGCAGGCGGGGCCAATGGCTGGCCGCGGCGGCGGGCGGATTCTTCGCCCTGACCGCCGACCAGAATGTCCCGCTGGTGCTGATCAGCCTCGGCATGGTGCGTCTGGCGTGGCCGCATCGCGCACCGCGACTGGGGTTCGTCCCGCTGATTCCCATGCTAGCGGTCTGGATCGGTACGGTGGTCGTGCGCCTGATCTGGTTCTCGTCGGGGCCGTTCGTTGCGATCGGCATGGACGGCATGCCCGAGCCGGCCGACCAGCTCGGCCTCCTGCAGGCGATCATTCCGAACACCGCGCCGCAGACCAGCCAGATGGTCGAGTTCGATTTCAAGGAGAATCTGAAATACATCCGCGACGGTTTCTTCATCAAATATTTCTTCGTGACGTATGAATTGCCGTACCGGGCTGATCTCTGGCACTGGGTACTGCTCCTGCTCATCCCATTGGGCGCGGTCCGCGCCTGCCTGTCTGGGAACTGGCGCCTCAGGCGGTACGGGATCGGCATGTCGCTCGCGGCAGCCGTGCTGTTCGTCGTGCCCATGCTGACCAAGCCGGATGAAAGGTACGTGCTGTTGGCCGTTATTCCGATGGCTGCCCTGATCGGCATGAACGGTCGCTGGTTCGACGGCCGACGCATGAACGGACGTCCGGCGTGGTGGGCCATCGCCGTCTGCACGGTGCTGGCCGGCGCATGGGTATTCGCGTCACGCGGGAACCGGCACTTCGTACTGGGCCGACCATTAGCGGTCGAAGGGGAGGTGGTTGCTGAATGGATCAAGAATCACGAGACGCGCGGCATCATGGCTCAGGTCTGGTATCCGCCGGAACTGGCGTATCTGACGGATCGACGCGTGGTGGGTCTGCCCGACGACCCCGAGTTGCTCGAGGAATCAATCCGGCACTTCGACATTTCGCACATCGTGCTCGGCGAACCTCTCGGGCATCGCTGGGACTGGCCGGATCGCTCGATCGTCTTGAATTCCGCGACGATCGACTACATGCATGCGCGCCCGGATGCGTTTCGCCAGGCGGGCTACCTGGTGCAACCGGCCGGGCCGGGTTACAACCGTGTCGAGTTCCTCATCATCGAGGTGAACCGGGGCCGGTTGCTGGAACAATCGAAGGCTCAAGCGGATCGCGAAGAAGTTCCGCCGCGAGACAGCGCGGCGCGTGGCCTACTGCCTGAACGGACCTGAACATCGAAGTCAAGACTGGCGAGGGGCAACCGGCGGATCAATCGATGAACGATTGTTCTGTTGGCCGATTATGACCACATCATCTGGAGTCACTTCATTCCGACACCTTTATCAGATCACCGGCCAAGGGTTGCCATACGCCGTAGTCACGGAAGTAAGCGATTCGCGTCACCCACGGCGTTCGTGTCATGCGCCGCCGTCGTCCTGATTTTCGAATGCACCACGTCATCAACCACCGGCGACTGGCCGCAATGGCGCGGTGCCGACGGCACGGGCGTGTCGCGCGATACCGATTGGGTCGAACGGTTCGGTCCCGGCGGACCGCGCGTTCTGTGGGAAGGCCACGTCGGCGTGGGGTACGCATCGGTATCGGTGCTCGACGGAAGGCTGTACACCGCTGGCTGGACCGATGGCCACGACGTCGTTTACTGCCTGGACGCCGAAAGCGGCGAAACGTTGTGGACGCACCGATATCCGATGAATCGCTACAACAAGCAGCACGATGGCGGGCCCGCGGGGACGCCCGCGGTGTGCGGCGGCCGCGTCTACACGCTCAGCCGCGAGGCCGATCTGATTTGTCTCCATGCCGAAACGGGAAAGGTCCTGTGGTCGAAGGACCTCATGGAGCAGTTCGGCGCGCAATTGCCGCGCTTCGCGTTCACGGGGTCGCCGGTCGTTTACGGTGACGCGCTGTATGTCGATGTCGGGCGGATCATCGCCTTCGACAGGGTCGGCGGCGATCTGCTCTGGCGGTCGAAGGATTACGGCGCGGGCTACTCGACGCCGGTGCTGCTGGAGGTTGATCGAAGACGACTGCTGGCGGCGTTTCCCCAGCACGGCCTGGTCGTCCTCGATGCGTCGACGGGGACCGAACGCGCCGCGTACGAGTGGAAAAACCCCTACGGCAACAATGCGGCGATGCCGGTTGTCAACGGCAATCGTATTTTCATTTCGTCCGCGGACGACGTGGGCGGCGTCCTGCTCGAGCTGGCCGACGAGAGCCTTCGCGCCGTCTGGCAGAACCGCGAGATGCGCAACAAGATGGCAACGTCCGTCCTCCTGGATGGCCATCTTTACGGGTTAGACAAGGCGGTGCTCAAATGCGTCAGCATGGCCGACGGCGCGGTCAAGTGGTCGCAGCGCGGCCTGGGCATGGGATCGCTGATCGCCTCAGCCGGAAAGCTGATTGTTATGAGCGAAGACGGCGAGCTGATCATCGCCGACGCCGCGCCGCGGTCTTTCGATGTTCGCGCCCGGGCTAAGGTGCTCGACGCCCCCCGCTGCTGGACGGCGCCGGTCCTGGCCGGTGGCAGAATCTACTGTCGCAGCAGCGTCGGGCAACTCATCTGCCTGGACATGCGCGCCGGTTCACGTGAAACCGCTGCACCGTAGGGGGAGGTGGATTTGACAGGATTACAGGACGGCTAGCCCAAGTTCCGCGGTATTGTACGGTGAAAATTTTCCTGAGGCCTGGATCACGGCTGATGATATCGTGGCGTGGATCATTTTCTTGATAGTCGATGCAGTGGAGACTTTTTCAGATCGAGGGGCCTGTTTTCTCCTTTAACATGGTGGCATGTTCGTTCGGCCTTGCTACCGCAGGAAGAACGGAAAGCGCCATGCCTACTGGGCATTGGTGGAGTCATATCCACTGAGCGTGGCCCGTGACAACACGTGGTGGCCTATCTGGGTGACATGGACGAGGATGGACGCCTCGGGGTTAAGGACGCAGCCGACAAGAATTCAACGAACCGTCAACAACGTCTGTTTGATCAAGTCAAGCCACGTTGGGTCGAGGTTGATGTCAGCGGGATTCGGGTGGCGCGTACACACAATTTTGGTGGGCCGTGGCTTGGATTGGAATTGCTCAAGCGATTGGATCTGCTGTCCTTTCTTGAACGGGTCATGCCGAGGGGGCGTGAACAGATCTCTTGGCCAACCATATCGCTGGTCTTGGTGCTGTCTCGTCTGTGCGACCCGTCAAGTGAGTCGAGGTGACGATCGGAAGGTTGACGTTGGCGGCCCGTTCGAAGTGGTCGCGGAACTCCTGTGCTGCGTAGCACTCGCTGGGAATAGCCGCCACGGCCACGACGATATCCCAGTCGCGCATCGATGCGAGGTTGATGCTCACGTACCTCGCTTACTCCGACGCTCCAGCGGTGGAAGTCGTGGCGGCCGACGGCTCGGGCTCGCCGAGCAGTTGTGCGGCGAGGCGCGACTCGCCGATGGTCATTTTGATCTGGTCGGGAATTTCCGCTCCCGCGGCTTCGGCCATCGCGGCGGCGTCTTCCATTTCCTCTTCGACCGTGAGCGGTTCGTCGACGGGAGGTTCCGCCAGCTTGGTCACGCTCATATCCGAGAACGTCCTGAAGCCGGTGCCGACCGGGATAAGGTGGCCGAGCAACACGTTTTCCTTCAGACCCAGCAGGTTGTCGATGCGGCCGGCGAGGGCCGCTTCGGTAAGCACCTTGGTCGTCTCCTGGAACGAAGCGCCGGAAAGGAACGACTCACTCTGTAATGACGCCTTGGTAATGCCCAGCAGCAGTGTCTTGCCCGTCGCGGGTCGGCACCGCGTCGTCGTGGCGGACCCCTTGCCGTCGGCGTCGGCCTTGGCGTTGGCTTCCTTGACCTGGTCCTTGGTCATCAGGGCGCCCTCCTCGAGACCGGTCTCGCCGGGTTCCTTGATTCGCACCATGGTGGCCACCCGTTCGTTGGAGTCACGGAAGCGAAACTTGTCCACGACCTCGTTCGGAAGCAACTCCGAGTCGCCGGTGTTCTCGACGTTCACCTTCCGCAGCATCTGGCAAAGAATGATCTCGATGTGCTTGTCGTTGATCGGAACGCCCTGGGCGCGGTAGACGTTCTGCACCTCGTCAAGCAGGTAGCTGAACAGCGCCTCTTCACCCTTGATGCGAAGGATGTCGTGCGGGACCAGCGGACCGTCGATCAGTGGATCACCCGCGGTGACGAAGTCGCCGGTGTGGACCAGCAGATGGCGATCCTGGGGCACGTGGTGCTCAAACTCCAGGGTGGCGTCGGAACGGACGATGATCGTCATCTTGCCGCGCCGTTTATCGCTGCGCAGTTCGACCTTGCCGGAGATCTCGGCCATGACGGCCGCGTCCTTGGGCTTGCGGGCTTCGAAGATCTCGGTGACGCGCGGCAGGCCGCCGACGATGTCCGATGAGCCGACGACTTCTCGCGGCTGACGGGCCAGCATCTGGCCGGCCTCGATCTTCTCACCTTCGGTCACTTCGATGCGGGCCTTGGCGGGCAGGTAGTGGAAGTCCAGGATCTTGCCGCCTTCGCCCTCGATGACGATCCGCGGATGCATCTCGCCCTTGTGTTCGATGACCACAAGCGCCTCGCTCTTGACCTTGGTTGCACTCTTGCCTCTGCTGGACTGACCCTCGCCCTCGGGACGCACGGTCTCGCCGAGAACGATGTCCTCGAAACGGGTCGTTCCCTCCTTTTCTGCGAGGATCGGCGTGCGGTGCGGGTCCCATCGAACCAGCAGCTGTCCCTTCTTGACCTGGTCGCCCGGTTTTACCTTGATGTACGAGCCGTACTGAATCTTGTACTTCTCCAGTTCCCGTCCCTTGGCATCCAGGACGGCGATCTCGCCGTTGCGCTTCAGCGACACCAGGGATTCCTTGCCGTCCTCGTCCAGCGACGGAACCTCCATCGCGTCGCGGATTTCAATTGTGCCGCCGTTCTGGCTGCGGTAGTTGGTCTCCACGAGCGTGCGGTGTCCGATGCCGCCGGTGTGGAACGTCCGCATCGTCAGCTGCGTGCCCGGTTCACCGATCGACTGGGCCCCGACGATGCCCACCGCGAGACCGCCCTCGACGAGCTGGCCCGTAGACATGTCCTGACCGTAACAGAGGGCGCAGATGCCGCGGCGAGCTTCGCAGGTCAGCGGCGAGCGGACCATCACGCTGTCGATGCCCAGCGCCTCGATTTTCGTGGCGGCCACGTCCGTGATCATCTGGTTCTCTTCAACGATCAACTCATCCGAGATGGGGTTGCGGATCGTTTCACGGGCCGTGCGGCCGACAATCTGCTGCCGCAGGGCGACGTCAATCTCTTCGCCCTTGTAGATCGCCCGCTTGGTGATGCCCTGATTCGTGCTGCAGTCGTGCTCGTTGACAAAAACGTTCTGAGCGACGTCCGCGAGCTTGCGGGTCAGGTATCCGGAGTCGGCGGTTTTCAACGCCGTGTCGGCCAGGCCCTTGCGGGCTCCGTGCGTCGAACTGAAATACTCCAGCACGTTCAGACCTTCGCGGGCGTTGGCGCGGATGGGTGTTTCGATGATCTCGCCGGAAGGTTTGCTCATCAACCCCCGCATCCCGGCAAGCTGCTGGATCTGGCTGACGTTGCCTCGGGCACCCGAGTCGCTCATGAGCCAGACGGGATTGAGGTAGACCGTCCCGGCGTCGGAGTCGATGGGCAAGGGCAGGTCATTGGCGTCGCGCCGGTCGTGCTTCAGCTCCTTGAGCAGTTCCTTGGTGATCTCCTCGCGGCAGTGCGTCCAGAGGTCAAGCAACTGGTTGTAACGCTCGCGCTCGGTGATCGCTCCGGCGTGGAATGCCCGTTCGACGCGATCCACCTTGACCTGTGTTGCGTCGATGATCTCGTACTTGCGGGCCGGGATGCGCAAATCAGTGATGCCGAAGCTGAGCCCCGCCAAGGTGGACTGCTTGAACCCGAGGTCCTTGAGATTGTCGAGAAGGTCGATCGTCGCGGGCCGCCCGAGCCGGGCGTACGTGTCGTCGATCACGCGTGAGCATCCGGGCTTGCCCAGTGAGCAGTTGTAGTAGGGCATGCTCGTGGCAAGAATGTCGTTGAACACCAGCCGGCCGATCGTCGTCAGGATCTTTCCCGATTCGGGCATCGTCACCACGTCGCCCTTCTGATCTTCAACCATGCCGTCGTAACGGCCTTGCGTCAGGCGTACGAGAATCGGCTGATGAATCAGGATCTGCCTCGCGTCGTAGGCCATCAGCGCCTCGGTCGTGTCTTTGAACGCCTTGACGTGTTCGCCTTCCTTCGGCGGTTCCGGCATCGTAGTGATGTAGTACACGCCCATCACGATGTCGTGCGACGGTGAAATGATCGGGTTGCCGTTCGCAGGGCTGAAGATGTTGTGCGGCGCCAGCATGAGCACGTGCGCTTCGGTCTGGGCCTCAACGCTCAGCGGCAGGTGGACGGCCATCTGGTCGCCGTCGAAGTCCGCGTTGAACCCGGCGCATACCAGCGGGTGGATCTTGATCGCGTTGCCCTCGACGAGGGTCGGCTCGAAGGCCTGGATGCCGATGCGGTGCAGCGTCGGGGCCCGGTTGAGCATCACCGGGTGCTGGTAGATCACCTCCTCGAGGATGTCCCACACCTCCGGGTCGCGTCGCTCCAGCATCTTCTTGGCCGATTTGATCGTGTCAGCGAGGCCGTGCTCCTTGAGCTTGCGGATGATGAACGGCTGGAACAGCTCGAGGGCTATTTTTTTCGGCAGGCCGCACTGGTGCAGCTTCAGATCGGGCCCGACGACGATGACCGAGCGGGCCGAGTAGTCCACGCGCTTGCCCAGCAGGTTCTCGCGGAACCGGCCCTGCTTGCCCTTGATCATGTCGGTCAGGGATTTGAGAGGCCGATTCGACGAGCCCAACACCGGGCGCCGGCACCGACCGTTGTCGAATAGCGCATCCACCGACTGCTGGAGCATCCGTTTTTCGTTGCGGATGATGACCTCCGGCGCGTTCAGATCCATCAACTTCTTGAGACGGTTGTTGCGGTTGATAATTCTGCGATAAAGGTCGTTGAGGTCCGACGTGGCGAAGTTGCCGCTCTCAAGCAGCACCAGCGGCCGAAGGTCGGGTGGAATCACGGGAATCACGTCCATGACCATCCATTCCGGCTGGTTTTCGCTGGTGCGGATCTGCTCGACGATTCGCAGCCGCTTGGACAGATCCTTGGTCTTCTGCTTCGAGCGAGTCTGCTTCAATTCGAAGCGAAGTTCAGCGGCCAGCTTGGTCAGATCGAGCCGGACGAGAAGTTCCTTGATCGCCTCGGCGCCCATCGTCGACGTGAACTTGCTGCCGTGCTGCTCGATGTTCTGGCGGTACTCATCCTCGGAAAGCAATTGGCGCATCTGCAGGGGCGTGTCGCCGGCATCGACGACCGCGTAATCCTGGAAATAGATGACTTTCTCCAGGTCGCTGGTTTTCATGCCCAGCAGGTTGCCCAGATGGCTCGGCACGGCCTTGAAAAACCAGATGTGGACGATCGGCGCCGCGAGGTTGATGTGCCCCATGCGCTTGCGGCGTACGCGGCTGTGCGTGACCTTGACGCCGCAGCGGTCGCAGATGATGCCCTTGAACTTGGTTCCCTTGTACTTGCCACAGGCGCACTCGTAGTCGCGCTCCGGTCCGAAGATGCGTTCGCAGAACAGGCCGTCTTTCTCGGGACGGTAGGTGCGATAGTTGATCGTCTCCGGCTTCTTGACCTCGCCGAAGCTCCAGGATCGGATGTCGTTCGGCGATGCAAGATTGATCTTGACGCTACCGTAGTCGTTGACACGATCGTAAATCGCTTCAGCCATGAGTCGAGTTCTCCGCTTACGAAGCGTTTGGTGTTCCGGACCACATCACCTACCGGTCATTCCGCATCGGATTCAAAGACTGCAGGATCCAAGTAGTCGTCCAACGGACCGACCTGCGTCGAATTCCGCGATCAAACACTTTTGGGTTCAGAGGACCGGGCTGGATTCGATGTCGCCTTTCTCCATCGTGATGTTCAGGCCCAGGCCTTTCACCTCGTTGCACAGCACGTCGAAGGCCACGGGCATGCCGGCTTCGAGCGTGTTGGTCCCCTTGACCATCGATTCATAAATCTTCGTGCGGCCTTCAACGTCGTCGCTCTTGACCGTCAACAGTTCCTGGAGCATGTACGCCGCGCCGTAGGCCTCGAGGGCCCATACTTCCATTTCGCCGAAACGCTGCCCGCCCGTGCGGGCCTTGCCGCCAAGCGGCTGCTGCGTGATCAGGCTGTAGGGCCCCGTGGACCGGGCATGGATCTTGTCATCCACGAGGTGGTGCAGCTTCAGCAGGTACATGAACCCCACCGTCGTCTTCTGGTCGAACGGTTCGCCGGTCCGCCCGTCATAGAGCTGGACCTTGCCGCCCGGTGGCATCTTGACGAGCAGTTCGTCGGGACTGGGCGGCTCCTTGCGCTGTGCCAGCGAATCGATCCGCTCCTGAACGTACTGCCTGGACTCCTCGATCGCTTCGTGGATCTGCTGTTCGTTCGCCCCGTCGAACACCGGCGTGACCGCCTGGAATCCCAGTGTGCCACAGGCCCAGCCGAGGTGGGTTTCCAGGATCTGGCCGACGTTCATGCGCGAGGGTACGCCCAGCGGGTTCAGCAGCACGTCGACTGCCGTGCCGTCTTCGAGATACGGCATGTCCTCCACGGGGACGATTCGCGCGATCACGCCCTTGTTGCCGTGCCGGCCGGCCATCTTGTCGCCGACAGACAGGTGCCGCTTGGTCGACAGGTAGATGCGGACCATCTCGAGCACGCCCGAGGGCAGCTCGTCGCCGCGTTTCATGTGGGCGACTCGGCGTTCCTTCTCGCGCTGCACCGCCTCGATGCGCGGCCAGAACTGGCCATAGACCTGCTCGGCCTGCTCGCGCGACGCCTTGTTACCCTTGATCCACTTGGGCGAAAAGTCATGAATCTGCTCGACGACCACTTCGGTGATGTCCGAGGCGCCCACCTTCTGGCGGGTTGAAGGATCGACCATGTCGGT
>CAUZBA010000094.1:0-10051 GCA_963577635.1 Phycisphaerae bacterium | reverse complement strand
AACGCTCCCCCCCCCCCCACGCCCGGGTCATGATCCATCAGCCTTACGGCGGCGTCACCGGGCAGGCTTCGGACGTCGAAATCCAGGCCGAGGAAATCCTCAAGGCCAAGAGCCAGCTCAACGAAATCCTCGCCCACCACACGGGGAAGACGCCGCAGCAGGTGGAAGAGGACTCCGAACGCGACCGTTTCTTTTCGGCGCAGGAAGCCAAGGAATACGGGCTCGTGGATGATGTTCTGGGAAGCACGCCCAACGGCGCCGATTCCAAGGCGAAGTGACTTACTCTGCGGAGAAGGCGGAGCAATGGACGATTAACTCTGCATGCTGCGCGCGGCGCATGTGCTACAGCTCACCGTGGTGGCACTTCTGGGGCTGGCCCTGGTGATGGTCGCGTCGGCGGGCATGAGCGTCGAGGGCGACCTGGCCCCGACCGCGTTCCTGAAAAGTCGGCACACGATCTACGCGACGCTTGCGATCGCGGCCCTGCTTCTTACAGGCAGCATTGACGCACGCCAGTTTTTCTTCGCCCGTGGGCTGAGAAATCCTCTGCCGTGGCTCATTGTTATTGCCGTCGGCCTTCTGGTCGCCACGGCAGTGCCGGGCGTGGGCGTGACGATCAACGGTGCGAGACGATGGCTGCCTCTCTGGCCGGGGTCGAGGCTGACATTCCAACCCAGCGAGCTGGCCAAATGGGCCGTGGTCCTGGCAATCCCCGCGTGGTGTGCGCGCCGGCGTGGCGTGGTACGTTCATTCCGTCACGGTCTGACGCCACCCCTGCTGTTGCTCGCGATGATCTTCGGCCTGATCGTCATCAGTGACCTGGGAACCGCGGTTCTGGTAGGGGTGGTCGGTGTGGCCCTGCTGCTCGCCGGCGGGGCCAGGTTTCGGCACCTGCTGGCGATTGTCCCGGTCGCGGCGGCGGTCATCGCCTGCATGATCGCGCGCACGCCCTTTCGCCTGGCCCGCCTGACCGCGTTCCTCGATCCCTGGTCGGATCCAGCCGGGACCGGCTATCACCCCATTCAATCCATGCTGGCGTTCGCCAAGGGCGGCCTGGCCGGACGCGGCCTGGGCAACGGCATCCAGAAGTTCGGATACCTCCCGGAAGACACGACCGATTTTCTGTTCGCAATCATCTGTGAAGAACTCGGCCTCGGGGGTGCGTTTCTGGTCATCGCGATGTTTCTTCTGCTCCTGGGCACGGGCCTGCGGGTGCTGCTCGACTGCCATGACGTGTTCGGACGTCTGCTGGCGCTGGGCATTCTTCTGACCGTGGGCCTGCAGGCATTGATCAACCTCGCTGTCGTCACGGTCGTGATGCCGACTAAGGGTATTGCCCTTCCCCTCCTGAGCGCCGGAGGCACCGGTTGGGTTCTCACCGCGGGCGCGATCGGCCTGCTCGCGTCTCTGGATGAGGGGAATGGGAGAAGAAGCGACGAAGCGACGAAGCGACGAAGCGACGAAGGGGAGACGCAAGCGAGCGTCGCGCCGCACGCGGCAGCGCCGCACGTCACCGGAATGTAGAGCAACCCCACGATCGCGGAACGCGGATTCGAACGACAACCCTTCGTCGCTCCGTCGCTGGTCATTGCCGTCTCGCCATCACTTCCGCGGCTATATTCCCACCGTGGCACCCGACACACCCACCATCCTGTTCGCTGGCGGCGGAACAGGCGGTCACATTTTTCCGAATCTCGCCATCGCGGAGCGCCTTGGCGAAATCATTCCCGACGCCTCCCGATGGCAGGCACACTTCGTGATCTCGAAGCGGCCGTTGGATCGGACGCTGCTCGAAGAGGCCCGGACGAACTTCACGACCCTCGAAGTCCGACCGTTCACGTCCAGACCCTGGCTGTGGCCCCGATGGGTACGCAGTTGGCACCACAGCATGCGCGACGTCAAGTCGCTGATTCGAGCGCACCGCGTGGTCGCCGTCGTGGCGACCGGCGGCTTCGTGTCCGTCCCGGTCGTGGTCGCGGCGGCCAGGGCGGGCGGCGCGGTGGCGCTGGTCAACCTCGATGCCGTGCCCGGAAAAGCGAACCGCGCAACGGCCAGGCGCTGCGAGAAGATCTTCACGGTGTATCCGCACGCTTCGTGGCCGGCCGGTCAACACATCGGTCTGCCGTTGCGGCGATCCGCTGTGGCATCCGGCGACGCCGCATCGTCGCGCCGCCGGATCGGCCTGGCCCCGGATCGATCGACGCTGCTGATCCTCGGCGGTAGCCAGGGGGCCCGTTCGCTGAACAGAATGATCCGCCCGCTGCTCACGCGGACGCCAAACATCTCGCGATTGCTGACGTCCTGGCAGGTATTTCACATCGCCGGCAGCGACAATGAGCAGGTAGAATCGCTCGAAAGCGCCTACGCGGATACCGCAGTCCCGGCGCGGGTGGTGCCGTTCTGCGAGTTGATGGGCGAAGCCTGGGGAGCCGCATCCCTGGCGATCAGCCGCGCCGGCGCCGGAAGCGTGGCTGAGGCCCGTGCCAATGCCGTGCCGACGATTTTTCTGCCCTATCCGCACCACCGCGACCAGCATCAGAAACTCAACGCGGCGTCTATGGTGAAAGCCGGCGGTGCGATCATTCTTGAGGACCAGATCGATCCGGACCGCAACGCCTCGTCGGTGGCCTCGGTGTTGGCGCCCTTGCTGGATTTTTCCCAGAAACGCGACGCGATGCGTCGAGCGCTGAACGAGCCAGGCGATGTGGATGGCTCCGCCGAGGTAGCCCGGTGGCTCAAGTCTAAGATAGTGATCGACCGGTCGGATGTTCTGTGACCGGAAACATTGTCCCATAGAGCGCGTCATGGAACCTGCAACTAAGAATTCGGACGATGCGGGGATGTCCTTGACGACCGCAACCGCCGAGGCCGTCAATGCTTATATCGCGTCTGTGATTGAGGATAGACCCTTCCCCGACAACCTGACCGCGGCGATCGAGTACGCGCTTCTTGGCCAGGGCAAGCGACTACGCCCGATTATTCTGATCAGGGCCTGCGAGGCCGTGGGCGGTAAGCTCGCGATGGCGATGCCTGCCGCAGCAGCAGTCGAGATGATCCATTGCTTCAGCCTTATCCACGACGACCTGCCCGCGATGGACGACGACGACCTGCGTCGGGGTCGTCCGACGCTCCACAAGCAAAGCGGCGAGGCCATGGCGATCCTGGCCGCCGACGCCCTGTCGGCCCTGGCCTTCGAAGTGCTCGCGACGCGTCTGAGTCCGCCGGATGTGTCGGCCGCTGTCATCGGCGAACTGGCCACGGCCACGAACGACATGATCGCCGGCCAGGTTTACGACACGATCGGCGGATTCGAGGATGCGACCTCACCGGCCGATCGCCTGACCATGGTCCACAGAAACAAGACCGCGGCCTTGATCCGTGCCCCGTGCCGGATGGGCTGCCTGTGCGGTGGCGGAAATTCGACGCAACTTGAGGCGTTGACGCGTTTTGGCGAAGCGATCGGCCTGATGTTTCAGGTCATCGATGATCTGCTGGACGTCACCCAGACCACCGAACATCTGGGCAAGAAAGCAAGTAAAGATGCCGAGAAGGGTAAGCTGACCTATCCGGGTGTGCACGGCGTCGAGGAAAGCCGCGCCGAGGTCCAACGCATCGCCGAGAGGGCCCACGCGGCGCTGGAGCCGCTTGGGCAGGACGCCGCCGAGTTGCACAGCATGTGCGACCTCATGGCCGTCCGGACACGCTGACCCCGAGCGCTAACTCCGCAGTGATTCGCGGCTTGGGGCGGATCATGGGATAATTCGAGACGATGGCGAAATCGCAGCTCCTTCCACAGATCAAAGGCCCGGTCGACCTGAAGCAGCTGTCCATGGATCAGCTGCCGCATCTTGCCACCGAGATTCGCCAGATCATCTGCGATCAGGTCTCCAGGACCGGCGGCCACCTGGCCTCCAACCTTTGTGTCGCCGACCTCACGATCGCTCTGCACTACGTGTTCGACTTCAGTCGCGACCGCCTGCTGTGGGATGTGGGCCACCAGTGCTACCCGCACAAGCTGCTCACCGGCCGCCAGGATCTGTTCCCCAGGCTCAAGAAACGCGGCGGCATGGCCGGCTTCCCTGACCCGCGCGAATCGCCCTTCGACCTGTTCGCCGTGGGCCACGCCGGGACGAGTATTTCCACGGGGGTGGGCATGGCTCGGGCCGACGCGCTACTGGGCCAGGCAGACCGCAAGACAGTCGCCATGATCGGTGACGCATCGATCGTCAATGGCCTGGCCATGGAGGGAATCAACAGCGCTGGGACGCTGCGGCGCCAGTTCCTTGTGGTCCTGAACGACAACGGCATGGCCATCGCGCCGCCGCAAGGAGCCATGGCCCAGTATTTCGACCGAATGCGCGTCAGCCCGGTATACGGCGAATTCAAGAAACGCGCCCACCGTGTGCTGCAACGACTGCCCGGCGGGTCGCACTTCGAGCAGATCTACCACCGAGCCGGCGAGATGATGAAGGCCGCGATCTTCGACGGCCACATGTTTGAGCAGTTCGGCCTGCTCTGCCTCGGTCCGATCGACGGCCACGACATCCACACGCTGGTCGAAATCCTTAACGAGCTGAAGGATTTCGACGCTCCGGTTCTGCTGCATTGCAAGACGGTCAAGGGCAAGGGATTCGATTTTTCGGAAAAGGACGCATTCACCTTCCACTCGCCACCGGGATTCATCGTCCAGGATTGCAAGGTCGAAAAGAAGCAGAGTTCCGGGCGTTCGTTTACCAAGGCGTTTGCCTCGGCCATGGAAGGACTAATGGAGCAGGACCCGAAGATCTTCGCGGTCACCGCAGCCATGCCCGACGGGACGGGCGTGGACAAGCTCATGGCCCGCTACCCGGATCGGACGCTCGACGCCGGCCTGTGCGAGTCGAACGCCATGGACATCTGCGCCGGTATGGCCGCCTCGGGTCTCAAGCCGTTCTTCGCTGTCTATTCCAGCTTCTCGCAGCGCGCCCTCGACCAGGTGTTCCAGGAGGTGGCGTTGCACCACCTGCCGGTCCGCGTGTGCATGGATCGCGCTGGATTCGTCGGCGGCGACGGCGCCGTGATGCACGGCTTCATGGACATCGCCATGTACAAGGTGTTCCCGAATGCGGTGCTGCTCGCGCCCAGCGACGAGCCGAGCATGAAGGCCGCCCTGCGGTTCATGCTCGCGTACGACAAGGGACCCTCGTTCATCCGCTACCCGAGAGGCAACGTGACGGAACGACCGTTCAGCGCCTCGGCGGCGCCGTTCGAAATGGGCAAGGCCGTCACGATGAGGCCGGCGAAGGGTAGCCGGCCCGACCTGGCGATCCTCGCCTACGGGGCCCAGGTCTACGAAGCGGCACGTGCCCTGGAGCAGCTCGATCCGCAGGGCTACGACATTGCCCTGTACGACGCGCGCTTCGCCAAGCCCGTGGATATCGAGCTGGTCCGCCAACTGGTCGCCGACTCCATCCGGATACTTACGGTCGAAGACCACAGCCTGATCGGCGGTTTCGGCACCTGCGTGCTCGAGGCGTGCAACGAACATCGCGTCCCGGCCGACCTGATCCACCGCATGGGCATGCCCGATCGGTGGACCTACCACGACAGCCGCGACGGCCAGCTCGGACTGACCGGCCTCGACGCCGACGGCATCGCCCGCCAAGTGCGGCTCATCCTCGACGAGCGAGCCGAATCATCGACGCCGCAGATTCACGTCAACATCGGCAACTCGCGCGTGCTGCGCTGACGCGAGGGGTGCCGACTCCGACCCCGCGACTCTTGAATGACTGACCGACCCGAAGGCCATGACCGCCCGCGCGTGGCGCTCGTCGATCGACACGTGCCACACTACCGCGCCGCGCTTTACACGATCCTGATGCACAGCGCGCGGGCGTCGTACCACATCGTGGCCGCGGTGCCGTGCGAAACGCAGTCCACAGTCCCGTTTCCCGGCGATTGGTCGTGGACCGACGCCCCCGCCCGCACCATTGCGGGGACGGGCGGTCGATCGGTCTGGCAGTGGGGCGCCGTCAAGGCCGGGTTTTCCCGGCGTTTCGACACCGTGCTCATGATGGCCAACCCGCGCGACCCGGGACTCTGGGCGTGCGCCATCGCCGCGCGTCTGACCGGAAAACGCGTCCTGATGTGGACCCACGGCCCGAAGTCAACGGCCGCGGCGGGGCAACTCGTCCGCCGGCTCTGGCACCGTCTGGCGACCACGCTGTTGTTCTACGGGCACCGCGGCAGGACGCTGTCCGTGCAGGCCGGCGATCCACCCGGAAAATGTCACGTTGTTTACAACTCGCTGGACTACGATCGCCAGCGCGACCTGCGCCAATCCATGACGCCACAGCGGATCAACGCCGTGCGCGATGAGCTCTTCGACCGCCGTGACGTGCCGGTGATCATCTGCATCTGCACGCTCTACGCCGAGAAACGCGTTGACGTACTCCTGCGCGCCCACGCCGTGCTGCGGAAGCGCGGCCGCGAGACGTCACTGCTCATCGTCGGCGACGGCGAAATGCGCGAGCGGCTTGAACGTCTCGCCGAGGAGCTGCAGATCGCATCGTCGGTCCGGTTCTACGGCCCTTGCTATGACGAACGGCGCACGGCCGAACTGATGTGCAGCGCCGACCTCTGCGTCATCCCCAGCGCCGTCGGCCTCGCGGCCATGCACAGCCTCGCCTACGGCGTGCCGATCATCACCGATGGCAATCTGGACACGCAGTCACCCGAGGTCGAGGCGATCGCCCCCGGGCGCACGGGCGACCTGTGTCCGCCGAATCCCGACGACCTCGCCGCAACCGTCGGCGCATGGCTCGACGCCCACCCCACGCGCGACGATGTTGCCCGCGAGTGTATCCGAATGGTTGAGCGGTTCTATCGGCCTCAGATTCAGGCGGCGGCCATCGAGCTCGCGGTCGCGGGTGAGCCGCCGGTCGAAACAGACGACGGTGACAAAAGGTAGACCATTTGGAGTTGACAGGATTAACAGGATGGGAGGGGAGATCTACAGAATGGGATTGGGGGCGAATCGGCAGGCGCGTTACTTGTGGCCGGCCGGGCCTTCGCCGTCCAGGTATTTCTTCCGCACGGCGCGGTCGAGATCGACGTCGTTGATGTTGGCCAGCGTGCACAGCCAGGCCAGGACGTCGGCGAACTCCTCTTCGAGGTTTTGCCGATCGCCTTGTCCGTCCGCGGCCGAGGCACGCTGCAGCGCCGTCGCCAGTTCTCCCACCTCTTCGATGAACCAGAGAAACGTCGCCGACGTGCCCCGGGCGCTGTCGGTGGCGTAGTACCGCTCGCGGATGTGCTTCTGGAACCCTTCTACCGTCAAGGCGTCACGGTTCATCGACCCTCCCCTGTTGCGAGTTACGGCGGCGACTCGGGCACGGCCTCGGTTTGCTTCTTTCGGTAGTCGATCAATCGCTTCTCGACATCGGCGTCGGAAATGGCCAGGATCGCCGCGGCGAAGAGTGCCGCGTTCACGGCGCCGTGGCTGCCCATGCTCATCGTGCCCACGGGGATGCCCTTGGGCATGTTCACCGTGGCGAGCAGGGCGTCGAGGCCGCCGGCGAGCTTGCCTTCCATGGGCACGCCCAGAACGGGAATGTGCGTCAGTGCCGCCATGACGCCGGCGAGGTGGGCCGACATGCCGGCCGCCGCGATGATCACCTTGATCCCGCGCCCGGCGGCGCCGGTCGCGAAGTCGTGGGCCCGCTGCGGCGTGCGGTGCGCCGAACAAACCTTGTACTCGTAGCCGATCTGCAACTGGTCAAGCACCTCGCACGCCGACTTCATCGTCGGCGCATCGCTGGCGCTGCCCATGACGATGCCGATCCGGGGTTTGCTGTTGTTACCCATGACTGCATTATGCGGTGTGCGCCATCAAGGTTCAACGCGCCATCAAGGTTCAACGAGATCCAGCCACGCGTCGGGCAGCACCTCCAGCCAGTAGCGGCCGTGCAGCTTCTTGACGAACACCTTGCAGCCGAACGTTTCGGTGAGCGATTCGGGCGTGATGACCTGATCGGGCGGGCCCGACGCCGTAATGACCCCGTTGCGCATCATCAGGACGCAATGCGTCCTCGGCGACAATTCTTCGACGTGGTGCGTGATCAGAACCACGGTTGGCGGGTTCGGCGCCGCCAGGATTGTCTCGATCGTGGCCAGAACCTGCTCGCGACCCGCAAGGTCCAGGCCGGCGGTGGGTTCATCGAGAATCAGCAGTTCCGGAAGGTGTGCCAGGGCGCGGGCGATGAGGCAGCGGCGCTGCTCGCCGGTCGACAGCAGCGAATAGCGAAGGTCACGACGATACCCGAGGCCGACGCGCTGCAGCAGCGTCTCCGCCCGCTGCTTCTGTTCGCTGGTTGGCGTTTCGTACAGGCCGCTGGTGCCGAAGAAGCCGGTCAGCACCGCTTCGTGCGACGTCAGTTCCGCGTCCACGACCGCTCCGCTGATGTGCATGTCGGCACTGTCGGCGGTGGGGTTGACCACGGCGACGCGCCGACGCAGCGATCGGATGTCCGTGCGGCCGATGGTCTCGCCTAGAACCTGCACCGACCCCGAGGTGACGAAAATCTGGCCCGTGAGCGTGCGCGTGAACGTGGTCTTGCCGCACCCATTGGGCCCGAGGATCGCGGTGCACTGCCCCGCGGCGATGGTGCAGGTGACGCCGCGCAGGATTTGCGTCTGCCCACGAACCACATGGACGTCGTCGGCCACCACCGCGGCATGGTTCTCAGTTGCCGTCATACCTGCAGTCGCCGCCAGGGGATCCGCCACAAAGAACACAGAGCAAACAGTGAGATCCGGATCGGGTATCGGGAACTGCTATTCTACAACCTTCGATTGTTCATCACCGACGTCGCGCCGGTCGGATCCCTCATGAATTCCTCTTTGACCTCTGTGGCCAATTCTTGATTCGACTGCGCCCATGGACAAGAACCGCGTTGCAACGAAGCACATGCGCTGGCTGCTGGAACTGACGGCGTTGCCGACTGCCGCGGGACGTGAGGATCGGGTCATCCGATGGGTCACCGCCTGGGCTCGCCGGCGCAGGAACGTCGTCCTGCGCCGCGATCGGGTCGGCAATATGGAACTGCGCCGACGGGGCCGGACGGCGCGGCGCCCCATCTACTTCACCGCGCACATGGATCACCCTGCATTCGTCGTGCATCGGATGTCCGACCGCCAACGGCTGATCGCGGAATTTCGTGGAGGTGTGGACGAGTCCTACTTCGTCGGCGCCAAGGTCCTGCTGCACACCGCACGGGGGGAACCGCCACGCGGGACCGTGCGCTGCCATGCGGACGATGCCGCCGACACCGTGGGCCGCCTCTGGCAGATCCACTTTCCCCGGCCGGTCAAGGCGGAACCGGGCCAGGTGCTGACATGGGATGTCGGCACGGCCACTGTCCGAGGCGGCCACCTTCACGCACCGGCCTGCGACGACCTCGCCGGCGTGGCCGCGGCGGTCTGCGCGTTCGACGTCTTGCTCGCCGCGAAAAACTCGGCAGGCAGTGACGTACGCCTCCTGCTGACCCGTGCCGAGGAAGTTGGCTTCGTCGGTGCCATCGCGGCGGCAAGGTCCGGCGCGATCCCGTCGGGCGCCCGCCTGGTCACGCTGGAGAATTCCAAGAGTTTCGCCGAATCGCCGATCGGCGCCGGTCCTGTCATGCGCGTGGGCGACCGAACGACAATTTTCGACCCCGACCTGACCTATCGCATCGGAATCCTGGCCGGCGAACTGGCCCGGCGAGACAACACCTTCCGCTGGCAGCGCCGCCTGATGCCCGGCGGCACGTGCGAAGCCACGGCGCTGCAGGCGTACGGCTATTCGGCAACCTGCCTCTGCCTGCCTCTGGGCAACTACCACAACATGAATGAACGCACGGGGCGAATCGCTGCCGAAACGATCAGCCTCGCGGACTTCAGGGACCTGGTGCGCCTGCTGGTCGAAGTCGCCACCGGTCTCGACGACTCCTCGATAGCGCCCTCGCTTCGCGAGCGTCTCGAGAACATCTACAACGAGCGTCGCTGTGTGCTCAGACCGAGTAAGAGATGAGAG
>CAUZBA010000093.1:0-10091 GCA_963577635.1 Phycisphaerae bacterium | reverse complement strand
GATTCCGACAAGAAGGATGACCCCCATGCCGATCAGCAGCCCGACTTTGGTTTCCCTGGTCATGATTGTGCGATCCGTGCACTTGGTGTGCCGCCCCGTCCTGGGGCGGCGAGTCGGCGCCATTCAGTCACCGTTCAACTGCCGACGGTGTCGACCCAGTGGCCCTCGTGGAACCGGATCGCACGGAGCTTCGCCGATCGGCTGCGTGGATTCAGTGTCGTCTCGGTCGAATCGGCGATCAGAGGCTTGCGCGTCAGTCCGACGGCCCGATCGTGGCGACGAAGTTCTGCAAACGCCTGTTTAACCCGTCGGTCTTCCAGCGAATGAAAACTGATGATCGCGGCCGTGCCTCCGGGCCGCATCAACCGCGGAAGACCGACCAGAAGCTGTTCCAGTGAATCCAGTTCGGCGTTCACTGCGATCCGCAGTGCCTGGAAAGTTCGCGTGGCCGGGTCGATTCTGGTGCGACCGGATCGGCCGCTTCTTGCCCCGTGTCGGCGGGCTGTTCTCGGTGCCGCACGGCCGTACGCTTCGCGGACAATTTGCGCCAGCTGCGTTGTCGTATGAATCGGTGTTTTGCGGCGACATTCCACAATCTTTCGGGCGATTTTTCGGCTCATACGCTCTTCACCGAATTGGTAGATCAGGTCGGCCAGCGACCGCTCGGGCAACCGCTGAACCAAGTCCTTCGCGGTACCGGGCCGGGTCGGGTCGAAGCGCATGTCGAGGGGGCCATCAGTGTTGAATGAGAGGCCGCGCTGAGGGTCGTTCATCTGGCTGGAGGCAAACCCGAGATCGGCGAGCATCAGGTCCACACCGTCGATGCCCAGGTCGTCCAGGACTTGCCGAGCCTCGATGAAGTTCGCGTGCACCGCGTCCACTCGGACCGGTGTCCCCCGCAGGACGTTGCCCGCGAACGCGGCGTTTTCCGGATCGGCATCGAGGGCGATGTAGCGGCCGCTCGGGGCCAGCCGCGGCACGATCACGGCGCCGTGGCCACCGAGCCCGACCGTGCAGTCGAGGCAGATCATTCCCGGTTGTGGCTCGAGCAGCGACAGCACCTGTCGGCACAGAACGGGCGTGTGGCCGGGTTCGGGCATGAGTGCATGATAGACGTCCAAGGCCGTGGCCCCGAACGCGATGGAACAAGCGACGAAGCGACGAAGCGACGGAATGCCTTTCTTCCCGTCGAGCGGCGCAATGCCTTGTTCCCTGTCGAGCGACGTAGGGTCATCGGATCAGAGTAGGGCGCCGCCGCGGTGCGGGAGCAACCAAAAGTCGGCCCATGCGGGCTGGTGACCGCAACGCAAGAGCGTGTGGTCGGCTAGACTGTCGCCATGGCCAAATTCCACGCCACGACCGTACTTTGCGCCCGCCGGGACGCGCAGGTCGCGATCGGCGGCGACGGCCAGGTGACCATGGACCAGGTCGTCGCCAAGGCTGATGCGGTCAAGGTGCGCAAGCTCGACACCGGCGGCTCCGAGGACGCGGGTGTCCTGCTCGGGTTCGCCGGTTCGGCCGCGGACGCGTTTTCTCTTCTGGAGAAGTTTGAAGCGAAGCTGAAGGATTCGCCGGCCAACATCAAGAAGGCCGCGATCGAGCTGGCGAAGATGTGGCGAACCGACCGGATCTTGCGCCGGCTCGAGAGCCTCATCGTCGTCGCCGACCGCTCGTGCGGCCTGATCGTCTCCGGTTCGGGGGACGTCATCGAACCGACCGACGGTGTGCTGGGCATCGGGTCGGGCGGCGCGTACGCGACCGCGGCGGCGAGGGCGCTGCTTCAACACACGGACCAGCCGCCAGGCCAGATTGTTCGCAACGCGCTGACCCTGGCCGGCGAGCTGTGCGTCTACACGAACACGAACGTGACCGTGATGGAGTTGTAGGTCGGGATTGATTAGTCCGTTGACTCGCATAGACTCTGGCTCGACCGTTCGCCCACCCTGGCCCGTGTGGCGGAATTGGCAGACGCGCCGTCTTCAGGTGGCGGTGACCGCAAGGTCGTGCAGGTTCGAGTCCTGCCACGGGCATTAACCTGGATTATTCATGAATCATCCGGGTTACCGCGGGCGTGGCGGAATTGGCAGACGCGCCAGGTTTAGGTCCTGGTGGGGTTAGCGCCCCGTGGAGGTTCGAGTCCTCTCGCCCGCATTGAATCGTTCAACATGAGTCAGCGCGAGGAGTTCGACTTCGACGATCTGCACCCCGGCACGAAGAATGCGTACCGGATGTCGGTGGCCGTTGGGGAATCACCTGATCTGGTCGATACGGTCGCGATGATTTCCGGTGACCAGTCGGCGCGGCAGGGCGTTCAGAACGAAATCGACAGTGCATTTCGTGACGGCACGTTATCCATCCCCGTGCTCGCCGCTCGCGGAAGTCGTTCCGGCAAGACGCTGGTGGCGACGGCCGGTGTCCACGGAGATGAATACGAGGGGATGGAAGCGATCCATCGCACCTTCGAGGCGCTCGATCCGTCCTCGATGACCGGGACGTTTGTCGCGGTTCCCGTGGTGACGCTTCCCGCCTACTGGATGGCGTGCCGTGTCAATCCGCTGGACGCGCGCAACATGGCCCGTGTCTTTCCGGGATCGACCGACGGCAGTGCGAGCGAGCGCCTCGCCGCCCGACTGCTCGATCGCATTCTGCGTCACGCGGACTTCTATATCGACCTGCACAGCGCCGGTCGGGCCATGCACTGGGTGACGCTCTGCGGGTATTGCGATCACGGCCCGCAGACCGCCACGGCGAGCGAGGCGGCCCGATGTTTCGGGGCGCCGGTGATCTGGGAGCACCCCCACGACCCGACGGCCACGGGGCGCACGCTCAGCGCGACGAACGGCCTGGAAATTCCGTCGCTCTATACCGAAGCCTTCGGCGGCGGTCATACCCGGCCGGAGGATGTGGACTGCTACACGCGGGGCCTGGCCAATCTGCTACGGTTCCTCGAGATTTCGGAGTTGCCCGTCGCCGGCCTGCCCGAACCGTACGATCCCGTCGAGGTGCGCGGCTGGGGCAACACCGACAACGCCCTGAGCGCCGCGAAGTCCGGGCTGTTCTGGTCGCAAGTCGAACCGGCGGACCGCGTGAAGTCCGGACAGAAGATCGCGTACGTTCGGAATATCGAAGGCAGGATCATCGACGAGATCGTCAGCCCGCAGGATGGTTACGTCGTGGGGATTAGGGCCACGCCGCGCGTGTTCGCGGGGGATACGCTGATTGTTTTGACGTGAAATGAATCGACGGACGGCTACCGGAGTGCTGGAGTGTTGGTACGGGTAGAGTTCCGCAACTACTAATCCAGTACTCCAAGCCCTTCGGGACTTGCGACTCTCACCGCTTGCGACTTGCGACTGCCGCGACGAACGTCGCTGCATCACTGCCCTTGTTTCTGGCGGCGTTGATTCGCAAAATAATGCTTCAATTGCCGGGCCCTAAGATCTCCCGGCACAAGTCGAAGAATCTCGTCGGCGATCTGCTCGCCGCGGATGTATTGTTCCATTCTGGCCGTGGGGTTCGTCTCTCCCAACACCTCCGACATGATCACGCGGCCGCGGAGAAGTCCCCGTCCCCGCCCGATCTGGGCTTCCAGCAATTTCTGATCAACGTGATCGCCGTGGAACGTATCGAGGGGGGGAAACCCCTGCGACAGGTCGCGTAGCGTTTGTCCGAGGTTCACCGCTGGAGCAAGGGACGAGTCGACGATGGCAAATTCCAGAATCGGATGATCATCCGTATGCAGCGGGCTTCCGTCCGTCCACTGCCGAACCGTTTGCCCGCCTGCCACCAGAAACGATGCAATCTGGTACGGGTGCATGATGTGGATCAATTTCAAATCCTCTGCCACCTCCGGTTGCGCGTAGGCGGCCTCGAATCTGTCAAGATCTACGCGGATCGGCTTCTCCGTCCCGATCAGGATCAGGAAATTGGTGTCGGTGTGATTCATGAACCACACGGATGTGTTGGGGAATGCTTCCTGAAAGGATCGAAGCAGGATTTTCATGGCCGGAACGGGCAGTTCACCCGGGATCCAACTGCACCCAATGCCGCCCTCGGCCAGATTCCTGGCCATCATCCGGAAGAACTCGACAGCGTAGAGACTGGAGTTCTGTCGATAGTCGATGTTGGTCACGTCGGACGAGATCACGTCGTAACGCGTTGACGTGGTGTGGATATGGTCGCGGGCATCGTTGATGACGATTTTCAGGCGGGGGTGTCCGACCACCCCCTGGTTCTGGTGCTTGAACAGGTGCGCCGAACGGATCACTTCACGCTCGATCTCCGCCACGGTCGCCTCGATGTCGTACCTGGTCATGGACCACGAAGTGCCTCCTGATCCGAATCCAACGGTGAGCGCCCGCTTTGGACTCCGGTGAAGCATCAAGGGCAGATGCGCGAGCATTTTCGCATCCACCCTGGCTCCGTCCATGGTGGAGGCGACGCGCACTTCATCAATGAAGATGGCCCTGAGCGGCTCACCCAGATCATTTTTCAGGTCCATGCTCACTCCCCGCACCATGACGGTCGCACTGGTGCCCGGGGCATAGTGAAGCAAAGGCGAGTCCAACCCTTCGTCGGTCTTCTCGAACCACTGCCCGTTCCTTTGAAACGCAGGTTCCGCACGAGAAACGATGGGACGGTTGTGCCATGCGAATGCGACGGCCACGAGCGCTCCCGCCACGGAGGCGGCTGCGTACCACGTCTGACGCCCGCCGCTGCCCATCGTGATGGCGCAAGCCGCTGCGAGCAGCAGGAGCAAGGCGCTGAGCGCACCCGCCGATCCTGCAAGCCCCAGGATCGGAACGAGGATGAGCCCGGCCACCAGGGCGCCCGTTGCCGAACCGATGTTCCCTGCGAAGTACAGATCTCCGGTGGTGGCGTCCGACGGGTTCTGCTGTCCCGCAACGACCTTGACCGCCGCGGGAAACGTCATCCCCATGAAGACGGTGGGAACAAACAGAAGGATGGAGGCGACCGCCCCTGCATGTACCAGAGTTCGAATGGGGCCATCCGACACCTGCTGAACGATCGCGTGCAGCTCAGAGGCCAGAACCTGCACCGGACCGTAGGCGCTTAAGCAGAAAATGAGACTGAATATTCCAGATCCGGCCAGAGACAGCCACAGAAGATTTCGAGGCCCCACCCTTGAAGTTAGGTAGGGATACAGAATCAGTCCTCCCGTGCCGAAGCCCGCCAGAAAGACGGCCAGGAACGTGGAGAAGTGAATCGTGCTGGTTCCCGAAAGGATGGCGAAGATGCGAAACCAGACAATCTCGAAGGCGATGGCCGACGCGCCGGCCAATCCGTAGATCAGAAAGGCTGGGACTCTAGACGGGGCGGGCTCGGTCAGTTCCTGTCTCTCGCGGGTCTTTCGAGCTTGCTCAAGAAACAGATTTCGTCCGGACAACCCGAGTGCGACGGCGGCGACCACAAGGTTCATCGCTACGTTGGCGTACAGGGAATGAGTGATTCCGAAGAACCTGATCATGACGAAACCGGCGATCACACAGCCCAGCATCCCGCCCAGGATGTTCAATCCATAGGCGATCGAAACGCCACGACCGCTGTTATGTGTGTCTCCTCGGACACCTGAAACCACCTTGGCCATGGCAGGGATCGTGGCGCCCATGGCGGCGGTGGCCGGAAGGATGCAAACGGCAGCCAGAAAGAATCGCAAGAGGTTGGAAAACCAGTGCCCGTCTTCCAGGTGGCTGGCGATTCCGTAATAGATGACGTCCACGACCTTGAAGATCAGGGGGACCGCCAATCCGGTGACCGCGATCGTGACCTCAGCCCATCCATAGAGCCGAAGCGGTTTCCAACCGGATCGCAGGAGCCGACCACCCAGCGCGCTGCCCAGCGCGATTCCCACGAAGAAGGCGGTAAACACCGCCAGGACGGATGGTGCGCTGGCACCCAGAATGTGCAGCAGCATTCGTTGCCACAGCACTTCGTGAATCAGCCCCGTGGACCCGGAAAGAAAGAATAATAGATAGATCAGACGGCGAAATGTGCGGAAATTTCCGCTACCGACAGGAGTTCTGATCTCAGCCGCACCCATTCATGGAGATTAGGTCGACGACAAGAGTCCGTCAATCAAAAGGGGTTAGTCATCACGGTTGCACCTGGCGGTGGGCTACCGCCGTGGCCTCTTGTTTTTGCTGTCCGCGGCCTGCGGCTTCGCCTCGCTGGTTGGCGCGGGCGTCCCGAGCGCCGTGAGCAGCACACCCACGAACAGGAGCAACGCTCCCACCGGAACGAGCAGAATCCCCAGACCGGGGTCGATCCCGTAGTTGAACAGGCCGCCGAGAAAGAACCCGGCCGGCAGGAGGACGCTCGCGGCCAGTAGGCACGGATCGGCGATCGCGAATTGTCGCGGTGTTAGCGCCGCCGATTGCACCGTCAACGCGAACGCGATGTTGGTCAGGGCCAGGAGCGTTCCGTGCGCGTGAGCCAGCGTCCACAGCAGGCGGCGGGTCTCGTTCATCACGTCCAGGTACCAGCCGACCTTGAAGCCGTGCATCGCCTCCAGGACGGCGCCCAGCGTCAGGAACACCAGCAGCGACCACCACCCGAAGCGCAAGTGTCTGCGTGTGCATGCCGCCTGTCGATCGCGGTCGGAAGCATCGACCATGAAGTGATGGTAACAACAGCGATGAATGGGCGTTCAGGGTTCACAACTCGCAACCCGAACCATGAGACTCACTCGTTCAGCTTCACGCGGCGGTCGTTGCGCCGGTCGAGCAGGCGCTTGAATGTTTCATGGTCGAGCCGTCCGGTCGTGTCGATCAGGACGTTGTCACGCGGCTCATCGTGTTCTCGCTGGCGGGAATCCCAGATCGCGATCGCCCGACGCGACGCCTCGGACCGGTGCGCGGGTGTTCCCACGAAGTCGTAGTCGAGGTCGCCGAACCCCTCGAGGTCGCGAATCGATCGATGGGCGATGAACCGCACCGCGTCGTAGGGGTCGACCATCAGTTGGGCGAGGTACCGGCCCATCCAATCCGACCCCGACGCCTGCCGCGCCGCCGGCCATCCCATGCTCCAGGCCATGATCGCCCGCTGGCCGGCGTCACCGGTCAGCGTCCAGAGGACGGATGCGGCGACCGTGCGGTCGTCGGGACTCAGGGGCGCCGTCTCGATGTCGTACCGATTACGCAGGTGGTCGGCGGTCCACGCCAAGGTTTGATCCAGATGACATTGATTGCACGCGTTGGGCCGGCCCGTCTTGACGCTGGCGTCGACGCTGGGGCTGTCGACCTCGTGGCTGCGGATGGCCTTGTGCAGACCGTACGTCGTGTAGGGCATGTGGCAGTTGTAGCACCGGCTGCCCGACGACTCGGGCGCGTGATAGGTGTGTCCTGCAATGTCGTTGGCGAATGATTCGTGACACTGCAGGCATGCCTGGTCGCCTTCCATACCGGCGGTGAGCTGGTCGTCTCGCCACTGCTCGAGTGATCGAGGATCGTCGCCCGGCTTGTGCATGGTGTGGCAAGACAGGCACGACATCTCGCCCTGCTGATAGCACGGTGTTTCGACCAGACCGTTGAATTCCCGCCCGGAGACGCGAACCATGCCGTCGGACCAGAAGGCTCCGTCCCGGAACTCGTCGCTGAGTTCGAAATGACCACGGCAGACGCTGCGGCACTCGTTCAGGTCGTGGCCGGGCCGGTAGACGAAGCCGTTGGCGGCGTATTCGTCGTAGTTGTCATAGGGATGGCCGAAGATGCTGTGGCATTGCCCGCACACGTGCGATGAGCGGCGGTGATCGAGATCACGCGGATCGACGATCGTGGGGTCCGGTTCGCCACCCAGGTGCTGTCCGTAGCGCCGCACCGGATCGCGGTTCGCCCGAATGTGCGCGTCGGCCGGTCCGTGACACGCCTCGCACGCGATCCCCATCTCCGCTACGTGAGTGTCCGGATCCGTGTCACGATCGAGGTCGAACCGAGGTCTGGGGTTCGTGGTGTGGCATTTGATGCAGGCTTTGTGCCAGGCTCCCGCGCCCTCCGCCGGCACGTAGTCGCCGTCATCCAACGGCGGCTGCAGGAAGGTCGAATGATCGGGCACCCAGCGCTTGTCGATCACCGAGTAGTAGAAGGGGACCTGACCCAGGCGTCTGCCGCGTCCCGTTGCGTACCAGTAGGTCTGCAAATGATGCGAGCCCGTGCTCATGACGATGCGGCGTTCGACGCGCGCCACGGTGCCCGGCGGGCCCCGCTGGTCCGGGTTGTCCATCTCGATAAAGAACTCGTCACCACGGCGCTTGAAACGATATTTTCGGTATTGCCACGCCACCTCGACGTTGTTGAAATCTCCAACCACCGTCTGCGGCGTCACGATCTGCGTCATGGTGCGGTGAAAGGACGCGTGCCACGATGCGTACTCGGGAGCGTGACACGCCCGGCAGGTGCGCGACGAGACGTATCCATTCTGCTGAACCTGGATCGGTCGATCGGTGACGGCCAGCTCACCCAGCGCGGCCGGGCGTCGCGCGGCGATCGACCACGCCACGAGTCCGACGACGGCTGCGGTGATCGCCATCGCGCCGATCGCAGTTCCATGCGGGCGTCCACGCCGTGCGACGACCACGACGGGGGTCAGCACGCAGAACAGCACCACCGCGATTAGCAAAGGTTCAAGCGTCATGGACAACGATCCGAAGATTGGGCCGACTCATTATACGCGCGCGTCAACACCTCGATCCCCTTGACTCGCGGCGCGGCAATTATCTTATACTGGAACCCACGCGGGTTGAGACTGACGTCCTGGTGGGGCGAATTCGCGAGTGGAGGTCCCCGCCCTCGCGCCCGCATAGGGACCGAGCGTGATGCGCCGAATAAAACCAGGGACCGGACACCGCGCAGGAATGTTGCTGCTCGCCGCGGTGCTGTCGTGTTGCACGTCGCTGCGCCGTGTTAACACAGAGCGGGGACAGGAGCATGTCCGACAGGGACGAATCTACCTGAAGCAGGATCTGCCCGACTCTGCCCTGGCGGAGTTCGGTCTCGCCCTGGAGGACGACCCGAATCTCGTGGATGCGCACGTGAGCATGGGCCACATCTATTACCGTGTGTGGCGCGATTTTCTGCTGGCGCACCGCTCCTACCAGAGCGCGGCGCGACTCGACCCCAACCACTACAGGGCCCACTACGGTCTGGCCCTGATGAAGCATCTGCTGGGCCGAGTGGCGGACGCGGTGGGTGTCTACTTGAAGGCGCTGGCTCTTCAACCGGACAGCTTTGAAGCCAATCAGCATGTGGCCGCCGCGTTTCTGCAACTGGGCCGCGTCTCGGAAGCGGTGACCTACGGGCAACGGGCAATCAAGCTTCGCGAAAACCATCAGGGCACATGGGCCAATCTGGCCGCCGCGTACAACCTGGCAGGGCACTACGAACGTGCGGTGGATGCCTATCGCCGTGCCGCGGAGTTCGGCGAACCGGCGGACCCGATTCTGCAGGGACTGGCTTATGCACACATGATGTTGGGTCATCACGAGCACGCCATCGTCGTGCTGCGCGATCTGACGCGGCGCAACCCCAATGCCCTGACCTGTCAACGACTGGGTTATTGCCATTTCAAGTTCCAGCAGTTCGACGATGCTCTTTCCAGCTACCGCGCGGCGCTTTCGATCGACTCGGACGCCATAGAGGCCCTCAATGGTGTGGCGATCAGTCTCATGGCGATGCAACTGGATTCAGAAGAACATGACGATTCGACGTCCAGAGATGAGGCACTGCGGCTGTGGCGGCGCAGCGTTCAAATTCGCGGCAACCAGCCCCTGATTCATGCTCTGATCGCGAGGTACGCTCCGGAGTCCAAAACGGGGGTCCCGTTGCGCCTGAGGAAGGGGCAACAGGAGCCCGTGAGCCCGGAGGGCGAGCGCCACCACGAGTGATAAGCGAGCGGCGGAACCCGGCAACGTCCAGTTGGGCGGATTTCATATAACCCTCAGCTCCTTGCGGCGACTCCCGATACGGCGCGACTTCACCCGCAGTTGAAGTTGCGATGGATCCGCTTGCGGCACGCCTCAACCAAGCTCAATATTCACAAGTGCTGCCGACGTAGATACCGCATACGATCCAAGAACA
>CAUZBA010000092.1:0-10109 GCA_963577635.1 Phycisphaerae bacterium | reverse complement strand
TCCCTGCAGACCTTCGACCGAAAGCGTCGCCGTGAACTGAGTGTCCGGAAACAGGGAGTTGGGGTTCGAATTGCTGCGAGGGATCAGCTCGACCAGCGGCGAGTTGAACGTCTCGCTGCCGATCACGAGTTGTTGCGGCTGATCGTTGCGAATGACGGTCGTGTACTGGTGGGAAATCGGAGCACCGATAATGTTCGGTAAAATCGAGCCGAACTCGCCGGTCAGGATGGCGACGTTCATGTGTCCCTGCAGGGCCGACGCGTTCACCGAAAGTGACGCACCACCCGTCGCTGCGTCGAACCCCGAGATATAGACCGCGACGGGATCGGAAATGGTGGCAGTCTCGGTGCCGGCCAGACCGGAGATCACCTGCGTGCTGGTTCCGACGCGGCCGACCGATGCGAGGTCGAAGATCGCCATGTCGTCTTCGCGAAACAGATGCGCCTGCGATCCGGTGTCGTAGAACGCGACGGCATAGTGAGCGGGAAGACCGAAGGGCAGGGAATTGCCCCCCGGCGGGGCGGTGGCCTGGGCGAACCAGTCGCCCTGGTCGGACTTCTTTTCGTCAGTGAGGCCGAACACCACCAGAGGCGTGAAACCACCGATCGGGGGTGACTCAAGCGGCAGCACGATTGTCCGGATCGCGCCGACGTGGAGGCCTCCGGCCAGCGGATTGTCGTCAAAGAAATCCGCCCGCGCGGTGATCGTCGCGCACAGCACGATCGCCATGGCCGGGGCGGCGCCCAGACGGCTGGGACCCATGAAGGCGGTCAACCTTTGCTTCACGGTGCCTCCATGCACTGCCTGTTCAATTGGCAGTGTCGTGATCGACCGTGCGGGTGGGAGGAACTCTCATCTGCTCGTGGAACGTATCACCGCCAATTATATAAGCAGGGCGGGGTCGCGAGTGCTGTCGCGAGTGATCAGCGAGCGACGGAATGCCTTGTCCCGCCGTCCAGCAACGGAGCCCGGCATGATTCAACACGTCTAATCCTTAGGAACCCCCGGCCCGTGAGGCAAGTCCGGGATCGCTGTGTACCGCGAATCTTCCGTCCTCGGCTTGACATGCCGGATGAAACGACCATATCTTGATCCATAGCGACGAAACGTTGCTTTCAGGCCGTGCCAGCCGCAACTCCGCGGTCGGCAGGGCTTCGCGTGGGTTCGAATCCCACAGCGGCCTGTTATTTGACAGGGCGTTCGGGCCGGCACAGCCGCAACCGCGACAGCCATCAGCGCACCGGAATGGAGCGCGCCAGGCCCTACGCCAAGGCCCTGTCTGAACCGCGCTGATGGCCCGCGTTGACGGCTGATGCCATGATTCCACAGCCACCACCCAGACCGCCCCAGGCCGGCTTTCTTTACCTGCCTCCGTATCGCGTCCAGGGTTGGTCCATCGCCGGCGAAGAAACGGCCGTGCAGGTGCCGGAGCTGGATGTGTGTTTCGACATTGGCCGCTGCCCCCGTTTCGCGCTGGCCAGCAAGTATGTTGCCCTGTCGCACGGTCACATGGACCACGCTGCCGGGTTGGCCTACTACTTTTCGCAGCGCCAGTTCCAGGGGATGGACGGCGGCACGGTCGTCTGCCACCCCCAGATCGTCGATCCGATCAATAACGTGATGCGCGCCTGGATCGGTCTGGAATCTCAGAAGACGCCGTACCGCGTCGTCGCCCTCGCGCCCGACGAGGAGCACGAGATCAAGAACAATATCTACCTGCGCGCGTTCGACACCGACCACACCGTCAGGTCTTTGGGATATGTCGTTGTCGAGCGGCGCAGCAAGCTGCGCCCGGACCTGGCCGGCCTGTCGCAGGAGCAGCTTCTTGAGTTGAAGGGGAAAGGCGAGCAGATCACGCAGTCGCTCCAGATCCCGCTGGTGTGCTTTACGGGCGACACGATCTGGGGGACACACTTCGATCGCCCCGACGTGCTGAACGCCAAGATTCTGATTACGGAGTGCACCTTCCTGGAGCCGGGTCATCGCCACCGCGCCGCGGTAGGCCGTCACCTGCACGTCGACGACATCGTCGTGCTTCTCAAGAGAAGCAATGCGGAAGCGGTCGTGCTCACGCACCTTTCACGGCGCACTCATATGGCGGCGGCCCGATCGGTGCTCCAACAGGCGATCCCAGCCGAGCATCGCGATCGCGTGTTTCTGCTGATGGACAACCGCACGAACCGACTGCGGTACGAAGATCAGGTCAGGCAGTTCGAGGATTCAAAGACAACCCATGTCACGCCGCAATCGAACGGACCAGCCTGAATCGCCGGTCGCCATGGCGGTTTGCGCCGATCCGTGCAAGGAACGGACCCTGTTGCGAGCGGCGGCTCGAGTCGCGGTGGACCTGCGCCTGCCGTTTCTTGCCAAGCCCCGCGTCCGCGGACTGGAGATGCTTCTCGTGGTGGCTCCGAATCGTCTGGAGCTGCGGGTGGTGGGCGGGTCTTCGACGATTCGAGGCGGGCGGCCGTTCTGCGTGGACCTCCTGCGCCTCGACACGACGTCACCGGCCGGGCGGCGTCTGAAACAGCCGATCGCTCGCGCCGTGGGGCTGCGATGTGTAAAGGACATCATGCGGCGCCGGCCGACCGTGATCGACGCCACCGCCGGTTGGGGCGCCGATGCGGCGCTTCTGGCGTCGTTGGGGTGCGAGGTTCTGGCCGTCGAGCGCCATCCGGTCGTGGCGACGTTGTTGCGCGACGGAATCCTGCGAGCCGCGTCCAAACGGCCCGAGGTGTTCCAGCGCCTGTCCCTGGTGACCACCGATGCCGACGCGATGTTTCGGCGGATGGGACGGTCCGATCGCGGCAAGTGCACCGCCGACCTGCCCGACGTGATGGCCGCGTTTCTGCAGCCGGATGTTGTCTACGTCGACCCGATGTTCCCGCCCCGCAAGGGCACCGAGGTCAAGCCTCTGCGCATCCTGCGCCGTCTAGTGGGTTCGGACGAAGACGCCGAGAGTCTGCTTTGCCGCGCTCTGAGTGTGGCCCGGCACCGCGTGGTCGTCAAACGCCCCCTGCGCGCCGCGGCAATGACGGATCGGGTTCCCACCGCCAGTCACGCGGGCAAGAGCGTTCGCTACGATGTGTACATGGGGCAGGCAGGCAAATGCCACAGCGGCTGAGGGATGTGCAGCGTCGAGTGTCTGATCTCATACCGGATTTGCGAATTCGAAAGAACTCGCTGCAATGACCTGTCCCAGATGCGGCGGATCGATGTCGCACGGATATATCACCGGTAAGGGATTGGCGTTGCGATGGACAAAGAAGGATAAGGCGTACACGGTTGCCGCTGGATCCAGGCTGCGCCCAAAATTGAATGGTGGAGCTCGCCAAACGTCGAGGCCGTACGGTGCGAGTCGTGCCAGCTTGGCGTCTTCAGGTACGGCTACTGATTCCGAACACCGTGACGCAACTGCGTTGCCCGACGACCTATAGAGTGAGGCAAACATGTTCCGATTCATCATGACACTTCTGGCCTTCGTGCTCGTGTCGGGCTGTTCGGAGAAACGCGAGGTGATCAGCGAAGCGACCGGGTGGCGCGCCATCAACAGGAACAGCTGGGTCAGAGATAACGTTGAGGTTGCGGACCACAATGGCGACGGCCTGATCGACTATCGCCGGGTACAGGACCCGCCGGGATCCTATCGCCACGTCATCTGGACGGACACCGACACGGACGGCTACTTCGATCAGGAGATCGATCTCGGCGAGAAGCGACCGATCAAGTTGATGGTGCCGCGTCTGGAGGAGGCCGGGGAGGCCGCGAAGGCGACGAAATAGGCCGCCCCATGCCGGGTCCACATATCACTGCGCTGTGACAACATGTCAGACACCCCGCTGGTCTTTCGCCTTCGACAAGAGTTTGATGATCCGACGCTTGACGACGTGCCCGCAGAAGTTGAGGCGCAGTTGTCCAGCCTGTCGCTCGGCAAAAGGGTTGCATCCGGCCAGACCGTCGCGATCACCGTGGGAAGCCGGGGCATCGCGAACATTCGGCACATCATCAAAGCCCTGGTCGACCACCTGAAGCGCGTCGGCGCTGAGCCGTTCATCGTGCCGGCGATGGGCAGCCACGGGGGCGGCACGGTCGAAGGGCAACTGAAGATCATCGAATCCAATGGAATCAACGAACGCTTTTGCGGATGCCCGATTAGGGCAAGCATGGAGACGGTCGTCGTCTGCGAAGCGGCCGAAGGATTCCCGGTCCACTTCGACAAGCACGCGTATGCCGCTGACCACGTCGTGGTGTGCAATCGAATCAGGCCGCACACGCAGTTCATGGGAGATATCGAAAGCGGCCTGATGAAAATGTTGCTGATTGGGCTGGGCAAGCGCGCCGGCGCCACGATTTATCACCGGGCCATCAGAGATTTCAGCTTCGGCCGGATCGTCAGAAGCGTGGGCCACGAAGTTCTGACCAGGTGCTCGATTCTCGCGGGCGTCGCCATTGTCGAAAACGCGTGGGGCCGGACCGCCCGGATCGAAGCGGTACCGCCCGAGCGATTCGAGGCGCGGGAAAAGGCGTTGCTCGTGCAAGCCAGGCAATGGATGCCGCGGGTACCGTTCAGGACGGCCGATATTCTTCTGATCGATGAGGTCGGCAAGAACATCAGCGGAACCGGTTTCGACCTGAGCGTCGTGGGCCGAAGACATCACACGCACAAAGCGGCCGACGATGAATACCCGAAGATCAAGATGATCGGATTGCGGGATCTTGCGGACGAAAGCTACGGCAACGCCGAGGGAATGGGCCTCGCCGAGTTCTGCCGGTCACGTCTGCTTGAGAAACGCGACGAAACGATCACGCGCGTCAACAGCCTGACGAGCGGCCACCATACGGCGTCGATGATCCCGATGGTTTTCGATACCGACCGCGAGATGATCGTGGCGATGTTGTCGCAGGTGGGTCTTTCCGAGCCGGCCGACTCGACGTTGATGTGGATCCGCAACACGCGGGACGTCGCCGAGGTGGAGTGCTCAGCCGCCTGTCTGCCGGAAGCCCGCGACCGCGACGATCTGGAGATCCTCAGCGATCCGCGAGCACTGTCGTTCGACGCCGACGGGAATCTGAGTGATGAGCACATGAGACCAGTACCGCGTGACGGCTGAGGCGCTGCTGCTGTGACCGAGGCACGAAAGGGGGAGTCTCAAGTCGCAAGTCCCAAAGTCGCAAGTCAAGGAGACCGACCATTTTGTGCAGTGTGTTCGGCCACGACATGTGGCGACGCGCCGAACCGTCCCCTCCTTGACTTGCGACTTTAGCGAGTAAGCTCGCTGTTGAGGCCGTTGACCTGGGACTTGCGACTCGACCTACACGGCCCGTCCGGGGGCAAGCTGCGCGCCGTCTGCGTGTTCGCTTTGGCGATCGTGGCCGAGCGTCAGCAGGGGCGCGGCGATCGCGATGGAACTGTAGGTCCCCACGAACACGCCAATGATCATCGCGAACGCGAATCCGTGCACGCCCTGGCCGCCGAAGATGTAAAGGATGAGCACCGCCAGGAGCGTCGTTCCGGACGTCAGGGCCGTTCGACTGATCGTCTGGTTAATCGAGTCGTTGACGATCGCCGGTGTGACCGTGGCCAGACGCCCGCGGTTCTCGCGGACGCGATCGAAGATCACGATGGTGTCGTTCAGCGAGTAGCCGATGATGGTCAGTACGGCGGCGACCATGGCAAGGTTGATCTTGAAGTCGGTCAACCCCAAGGCGTGGCCGAAAGCCGAATCGTGAATCATGGCGCAGACCGCGACGAGCCCCAGAGCGATCGTTACGTCGTGCACCAGGGCGACGATGGCCGCCAGCCCGTAGCGCAGGCTGCCGAATCGCAGCCAGATATAGGCAACGACGGCCATCAGGCTCAGCAGCATGGCCACGATGGCGCGCGTCTTCATGGTCCTCGAAACTTGCGGTGAAAACTGGGTGACGCCCTGGAGGCTCGTGTCGCGCCGCATGGCGGCGTGGACGACCTGCCACTGGGAGGCGGCCAGACCGTTGGCGTCTTCGTAGAACGATTTGATGAGTTGCTCGTTTTCGCGGTAGTCGGTCTGCTCGTTGGGCGCGATGATCACGACGGCCGAGCGATACCGTGCTTCCTCCCCCCCCGCGACCTCCGCCGCGACGTTGTCGAGCGCGACGCCGACGACCTCGAACTCCTGGATGGGCAGGTGTTCGAATCGCGCTGTCAAACGCATTCGATTGATCCGTTCGGTCAAATCCTCCAGCGTGATCGAAGGCACGATGTTTTCGAGCAGGATCGCCACGCCGCCGAGAAAGTCGGTCACGCCGTGGCGCACGTCTGGCCGGTCGAAGTTGTCGCCGAGCGAGGGGTGAATCACCGGAACGACAACCTCGGCGCTGCGTCGCAGATTCGGCGCTTCGTCGCCCGTGCCCGCGCCGTCGAACGTCAGAGACACCTCGGCGTCAAGGACGTCGGCGAACGCCTCTTTGACCGACTGGCTCACCAGGTTCTGATCCTGAGACAGGCAGGACACGCTGAACGCCGTGGCCCGAACCGTAGCGCCCTGCGCCTCGGTATCCCCCATGGTGACCACTGACGGCCCGGCGCTGTGAGTCAACTGCGGGATGTCCTTCTTCGTCCCCACGTCGTCAAGTCGGTCGCGCACCTCCTGAAGGGTCAACGACTGACCCTTCTTCAGGTTGAATGCCACCTTCGTGCCTGAGCGAAACTCGATATCGAGCGAATCGGCGCCGCGCGTGTAGACGGCCGCGACACCGGCGACGATCAGCAGGATGCTGGCCGTGAAGAACACATGTCGAAGCCCGATCCAATTGATGTTGGGGCGCAGAAATCGGTCGAGCGCGGGAACCAGCATCGGCAACATCGGCATGGATCGCATCTTCGCCACCTCGACCGCCAGATCGACGATCACGCGTGTGCAGAATAGCGCCGTGAACAGCGTCGCCACGATGCCGATGCCCAGCGTCACGGCGAATCCCTTGACCTCGGCGGTGGCGGTGTAACCCAGAATGATGCAGATGATCAGCGTGGTCAGGTTCGCGTCGATGATGGTGACCAGCGCCTTGCCGTAGCCCTGTCGGATCGCAGTGCGCAGGTCGGCCTTTCGCTGGAGTTCCTCGCGGATGCGCTCGAAGATGAGCACGTTGGCATCGACGGCCATGCCGACGGTCAGGACGATCCCCGCGATTCCGGGCAACGTGAACGTGGCCCGCAGCGTCGCCATAGTTCCGAGGATCAGCAGTATGTTGGCGACGAGGGCGAAGTTCGCGACCATCCCGTTGAACAGGTAGTAACCGGCCATGAAGACCGCCACGACGATCAGGGCCCAGATCGCGGCCTTCTTGCCGCGGTTGAGATTGTCCTGCCCGAGCTGAGGGCCGATGTGATGCACGCTGATCGGATCGTGGCTCAGTCGTGCCTTGAGCGTGCCGGCATTCAGCGTGTTGACCAGGTAGCGCTGCTCTCTCTGGCTGAAGCCGCCGACGCCGCGAGTCACCAGGATGTTCTGCGCCAGCTTCGTCTGGATATTCGGGGAGGTGATGACCCGTCCGTCGAGGACGATCGCCATCGGCATGCCGGTGCGATCTCGGGTCAGATCGGTCATGAGCCTGCCGCCGAACGAGTCGAGTTCGAAGCTGACCGCCCCCATCATGTTCTGGTCGACCGCGTATCGCGCGTTGACCAGCTTCCAGCCGTCCTGGGATTCGGCATCGGCGATGCTGTCGTCTGTCGTGTTGCCGAGCAGCATGTAGATCCCGTCGCGGTAGCGATGGCCAACCATTTCTCGGGACTCGAAATACGTTTCGACTGAGGCCTCGAGCCGGACGCGGTCCGCTTCCTTGCCGGCGAACTCGCTGATGTCGTCGATGACGAACCATCGGTAGGGCAGGTTGGCCCCGACCTTCGGGCCGCGCTTGGTCAACCGCTGACGGTAAGCGTCCACGTCGTCCATCTGGTCGGGCGACGGAGCGATGCGGAATGCCAGAACGCCGGAACCGCGCAACAGGGCGACCAGGTCTTTCGGGTCGTCGAGTGGTCCTTTGATCTTCGCGTATGCGAGGAACGTCTCGGCCACCGTGCGGATCTGGTCCTGCCGATCCGGGTGGCGCGCCTCGAGCTTTTCCAGTTCGGCGCGGAAGGTCTCTTCGCCCTTCGTGCGCCGGCCGGGATTGAGGCTGCCCCAGTCGTCCACCGGTGACAGGACGGTCTCCAGGTCCTGCGAGGTGACGTTCCGTTCAAGCACCGCGGAGCGCCGGGTCGCGTACTGTTGTTCGGCCTCCTGCTCGGCCTTGCGGAGGGTCTCGATGCGTTCGGCCAGATCGGCGATCGTCTGATCGAGCTGTCGGCGCTGGTCTTCGGTGGCGTTGGACGGCAGGTCGCCGCGGCGCTGCTCGGCGTTCCGCAACTCGTCGTTGACGCCGTCGAACGCCGACGTGGCTTCGGTGAGGGCGTCGAACGCCATGGCCATTTCGTCGAGCTGCGCCCGCAAGTTGGCGTCGCCTTCGGCGATGTTGTCCAGCTCGGAGCTGCGTTGCTCGGACGACGTCGGCCGTATGGCGCTGTCAAGGCGGCTGAGACGAATGTTCGCCTTGAGCACGTCGTCGCGCGCGGCGCTATAGTTGTCGCGAAGCTGGTTGGTTTCCTTCGGTGCCAGGGGCACCTGGATCTCAATGCGGTTGCCGGCCAGGGGCCTGAATACCAGGTTGCGGACGCCGCTCGGATCGAGCCGCTTCTGGATCACGCTGAGCACCGACTCGACGACCGTTTTGGCATCGTCGTTCGACTTGACTTCGACCTGGTAAATGAACACCGTGCCGCCTGCCAGATCGAGGCCGGGCTTCAGCTTCTTGTCCAGCGGGTACAGCGACACCGCCGCAATGGCGAGTACGGCGGCGATCAGCACGGATTTCCAGATCTGATTGGCCTGCATCGCGCTGCCTGACTCGAGCGGTTTAGGACGGACGATCGCGCCGTCTACTAATATCGTCGTACCGCGTGTGCCATCCGGCCTGTTTCATTCGTGCTCGCGTGCGTAATCGTGTTTCGTGTCCCCTGGACTTGCGGAGCACGACTGCTTATTCCGATCGCTCAGAAACGAGCGACTGGATGGAGGACCGGGTGAATTTGATCCGCGTGTTCGCGTTCTCGTCCACCTTGAGCAGCACCTCGTTTTCGCGCATTTCCACGATGGTGCCGAGAATCCCGCCAACCGTCTGGACCTTGTCGCCCTTCTTGATGGCCGCCAGCAGCTTGGCACGCTTCTTCTTTTCCTTACGCTGGCCGCCCATCATGATAAAGAAGAACAGGCCCAGCATGAGCGCGATCATGAGCATCATGTTCCCGTCCATCCCCGACCTCGGCGTCGCATCAACTTTCCCCGTTTGGCCATCCTGTTTGGTCGTGGCGGAGCCCGGGCCGTCACTGGTCGCGTTGCCGGGCGGCGCACCGTTCTCGGACACTTTCGGTTTGTCGAATTGGGCCAGTGTCGGAAGAAGCGTGTGGTCCATGGAGAAGGCAGGTCCTTTGCTGCGGGTGTTTGTCGCAGTCGGGCAGAGTCACGCATCCGGCGGCCGGCTTGCAGGCCAGGTCGCGACCAGGGAAGACCAGCCATTGTGGACGATCGCACGCCTCATGTCCACCAGGTAGCGATGAAAGTGGCGGAGGTTATGCAGGCTCACGAGGATCGGGCCGAGCATCTCCCCGGCCAGGAACAGGTGGCGCAGGAAACTGCGACTGAAGCCCGCGCCAGCGCAAGCCGGGCAGTCACATGCCGGATCAAGCGGCCGTTTATCGCGGGCATAGCGGCTGTTGCGCAGGCGTAACTGCCCATCCGGCGTAAAGGCGTTCGCATTGCGGCCGTTTCTTGTCGGTAGGACGCAGTCGAACATGTCAACGCCGGCCCTGACCGCGGTGAGCAAGTCGCGCTCGTAGCCGACGCCCATCAGGTATCGCGGCTTGTCTTCGGGCAATTGCGGCGCCGTGTGTTCGACCACCGACTTCAGACCCGCATAGCCCTCGCCGACGGCGACTCCGCCGATTGCGTAACCGGGCAGATCATGCTGGATCACGCGCCGCGTGCACGCGGTTCGCAAATCCAGATCAGTGCCGCCTTGAATGATACCGAACAGCG
>CAUZBA010000091.1:0-10265 GCA_963577635.1 Phycisphaerae bacterium | reverse complement strand
GGATGCCGAGACTGGAGCGTTTTCGCTCATGACGTAGCGACTTGTGCCACGCGTCCCGGCACGCCGGGAGAGCCGGCTCAGGACGCTACGCCATTGATGAAAGGGCTCTCATGCCGACGGGCTACTCGCCATCCTCGGCTTTCTCGATCAGCGGCGCGGTCAGTTTCTCGAAGATATCGCTGCTGATGGTATAGGCCGCCGAGCCGATCGTGATCCGGTGAGGCTTCTGCTCGCCGGCCGCCACGCTCACGACGTGCGACTGCGTGTCCTTTAACGTCACCGTAATCGTGACCCCGGCGTCAATGGTCGGCGCATCTGCCGGAAGGTAACGATCGACTCTCAGGCCCGCGAGCGTGTCGAACAGCCCACCGGCGGCCGACTGGTCGATTTTTTCGCCTCCGTTGCCGACGAAATCACCACTGTCGTCATTTTTGACGACCAGCGTTGCGGCCCCCCGGTGCACCGATATGGTTTCGACATCCATGGTGCTGAATGGCAATGCGGTGCGATGCCGAAACTCGGCGTCGACCGCTTCAGCAATCGACTCGGAGACTTCGAACGGCATGTCGATGCCTGCGACTGTTGCCCGTCGCGACGCGACATCGAACAGCAACGTCACGTCGTCGTCATCCCGAGCCTTAACCACGACGCGGTGCACGTGTTTTGACGCAGATTCCGCGGCCGGGTCGCCGGGTAGCCATCTCGTGGCGCGAAGGGGCATCAACCCGTCCAGCAGGTTGCTCAGGGCTGACGACTCAAAATCCTCATGGCCGACCAGTTGCCACGCCCCGGCTGCCTGTGATTCCGCGGACGGCAGGGTCGTCGGGCCTTCGACCTGCGCATCCGTGGCGGGCGCGGTCGTCGGACCGGGGCCACCCGGCGCTTCGAGTCGGCGCTCGAACTCGAAAACGATTCCATCCGGACGACGGACGGTCACGCCCTCTACCGAATCCCTGGGTATGCCGAGCACGATCCGTTCGCGCAAGTCGGACCGTGGGCCGAAGAGTCCCGACACATCGTCGGCCTCAATGAGGTGTCCGGTCGTTTCGTTGTTGCGGATGATCACGTAACGTTGCGACTCGCCGCCCGAGTCGGTGTAGATCTTCAATACGTCCGGGTCCGGCCGGGCCGTGGCGCCCAAAGTGACGGCCGCCGCAACCGCGCCGCCGGATTCGTAATGCGGCTTATATCCGACCGCTTTGGCGCCGGTGATCGCCGTCACCAGGCGCGCCGTTTCGGCGTCGTCGGCCGCAAACCCGGGATCGCTGCCGGGCTCGAACTGCCAGCGATCCTCGTTGCGGACCAGGTACCGGTCTTCCTGGTCGGCTGCGTCGATCTTCAACTGGCTGATGTCGGACGCATCGATCGTCGTGATTCTCGGGTCGCGCATGTCGTCAATGGTCTTTTCGAGTTTCTCGACGGTGCTGCTGGTGATGCTGAAGACGACGTCGCCACCCGTTGAGTCCTGGTCCCAGGTGGCGAAAAACTGCTCCTTCTTCAGATCGACCGGCGCGCCGATGCGCAGCGTGTAATGTGTCGGCTGCCGCGACGGATCGGCGGTCGCGTCCTCAGGTTCGTCGTCGCGATCGTCCGCAGGCCTTGTCTGCGGCGCTTCGGGCGTGGGCTTTCGGATCTCGACGACGTGCGCCGGCGTGTCCAGACCATAAATTGAAAGATCCTCCGGGCGATCCACGATGAACTTGCTGACGAAGATCCCGTCCACATCGTTGAGCAGGTCCTCCACGGCCTTGCGGTCGACTCTTCCACTGCGGGGCGCTACCAGCGACCAGTCGCCGTCCGAGTTCTTGGCCAGTTCGAATCCCTCACCGTCGTGAACGACCCGGACCTGATCTGCCTGGCCCTCCTTGACGCCGTCGATGGACGTCTTTCGCCAGTCGTTGACACTGGCGTCGAGGACATGGTCGTGCAGGTCGGATCCGACCACGTAGACCAGCGGATCGCCCGCGATCATGACGAAGCCGTGGCCGCCCACCTTCTTGCCCAGGTGGAGGGTGACCGGGGTTGGCTTGCCGGCGTCGCCGTCTTCGATGCTCAGCGTCACCATGGCCAGGGGCTTCGGGGCGAGTTGCAGCTTCTCGGGGTCGCTATCCTCGAATGTGCCGGGTTTGAATTTCTCCACATAGCGCAAGTCCGCCGCCATTTGTGGGAGTTTCCTGGCGTCCCAGGAGTTCAATGCACAGCGGACCGGTTCGGTCTGCCACCAGTCGGCACCCTCCTTGGCGAGCGTCACCGCGCCGTCCCGTTTCTCGATGCTGACCATTGCGACCGAGTCGGCGGACAGATCGTCGTCGGCGAACAGCGGCGTACCTTTCTGGTCGCCGCCGGCGGCAACACGCTGCTCGCGATCGTAGGTCGTGTCCGATCGGCTCTCGACGAGGACGAAGTAGCTGCCGACGACAAGCAGGAGCACCAGCAAAGCCATGGTTGTCTTGAAGTTCATGAGAAGACTCGATCTGCGCACGGCCCCCGACCCAGCTCGCCGCGGCGCTGCCGTTCACCCCTTTCGCCTCGTCCCCCAGACGCCGATGCCGGCGCAGAACGTGGCAAGTGGGAGGCCCGCCGCCAACGTCCAGCGCAACGGTCCGATGCTGTCGACATCGATCTCGATTCGTCGGATGTCCTGGGCCCTGGCACCGGCCGCGATCAGCTCGTCCAGACCCGCGAGCCAGATGACGCCGTTGACGAACAGCTCCGCGTTGGCGGGCCACAGCGCGCCAAGCATGTCGGCAGCACCGGCCACGGGCCGGCCGCCGAACCCGCCCACGTCCGTCGTGAGATCCGACGCCCAGGAACGATATCCGAACTGCGGATCGTGACCGCAGGTGGTGACGATGATTCGCGAATCGTCCTTCTCAGCCGCGGCGCCGATGACGAACGAATCGGCGGCGGTGGAAGCGTCGTACTCGGGCTGCTGGTTGGTCGTCAGATCGGTGGCTGCCCACAGGCGTCTGCCGCGAATCTCAATCAGCGGAACGATCCGGGTCTTCTCCTGATCGGGCTTGGCAAGCAGCAGCGGGCATGGCACCTCGAAGTGACCCTTCATCCCGTCGATCGCCGCGGTGATCGGCGAACCGTCGGGCCAGCTCACCAGATCGAAGCGCGAATCAGGGAAGACCTGCCGATCGGGTCCACTGACTTCGGTCAGGATGGCCCGATCGGTCTGCGCGGTGATCCCCCATGGCTCGAACAGCTTGGCAATCCCGTCGCCACCACCCATGAACGGCATCGGGTTGAACGACAGCAGGAACATGACGCCGTCGCCCCTGCTCATTTGCCGTTCGACAGCGGCGGCCACCTGGTGAGCTCCGGCCGCGGCCATCGGATTCCTTGGATTCGGCGGCGGCGACGGCAACACGACCCACACGACGTTCTGGCCTTCGGCCGGCTGTGGCGGCGGGCCCGGAGGCACGGGCTTGCCCATCGGTCCCATCGGCCCGCCTGAGGGGTTCCACTGCTCGACTTTGAAGTTGATGGTCTGCAGTCGCTGGGCGACTTTCTGGTAGATGCCGCCGGGGCCGATCGCCGGGCGCTGGCCACCGCCGACGAACACAACCATCGGCGGCGAATCCATGCTCATGCTCACCAGCGCGCCGGTGATCTTCTCCTCCCCCTGAAATCGCAGTTCCGGCATCTGCCCGGTCTGCATCTGCCTGGGATCCGGCATCCGGAAAAGGTCGCTGAACGCAATGACCTGGACCTGCGACGGCCCCATCACGAGCACGGTCTCAGCCGCGGCGAGCTGTCCCGACAGGCGGTCGTAGTCGGTCACCGAGTTCGCCTCGTCGAGCTTCTGCTTCGCGGCCTTGACGTCCTTGAGCAGCGGTCCGAACTGCGAGATGAGGCTCAGCAGCTTCTCCTTGACGGCATCGGGCGTCTCGGCAAGGGTCGAGTCCTTCCGGAACCTGCTGATCGCAAGTTCGAGCAGGCGGTTGTCCAGGTCGTCCAGCAGACGGCCGAGCGTGGACTTGGCGCCGTCGTAGTCCGGCAGCGAGGTCTGGAGCGTTCGGTCGACGCGCCGGTCGATCGATTCAAGATCGGATCCGATACGTGCGAAGGCGTTGACGATTGATTGTGTGAATAATTTCAACTCCCCCTCGGCGAGTTGCGGCTCCTCGATCAGCTTATTCAGCGGCTCGATCCACTGCGCGGTCGCAACGCGAACCTTGTCCATGACCGTTCGGCTGTGGCGGATCGCCTCCTTTAGAGGTACCAATTCCTCGTCATAGCGACCCTTCAGAGACTCATACAGGCTCTCGACCCGAGTGATGTCGGCACCGGGGTTCAGATGCTCGGCGCTTAGGCGCGACGACCGCCGGTCGTATTCGTTGGTCAGGTCGATTGCCTGCTGAATGACCGATGCCTGGCGCGGATCGATGACACTTCGCACAGGGGGCAGCAGCGTGACGATGCTGTAATCATCCTCTAACTGATCGAGAATCTTGCGGGTCTGATCCGAGAGGCTGTACTTCCTGGTTGCCGTAAGGTCCCAGCGGACGAACTGGCGATATCCGATCCAGTTCAGCAGGCACGCCAGAACCACGGCCGCCGCCGCCGCGATACCGACGTTCAAACCGTATTTGACCCGGCGCCGCGCCTGCGTGTCCGCCGGCGGGCTAGCGGTTAGAGCCATGGGGGTCGTCTCCAGTCACCGCCAACGGCGGCTCTCCAACGTCTTGACCGAGAAAAAAAGAAACAGAATGATTCCACTGAGGAAATAGACGAAATTGCTGCTGTCGATCAGGCCCTTGCTGAAGTCTTCGAACTGGTTGTTGACGTTCAGGTAGTGCATCGCGTCCTTCATCCCAGGCCCGAGGAATTCCGCTCGTGGCAGGAAGAACATCAGAAACGTCAACAGGCAGTTGATGAAGATGGCGATGAGAAAGGCGATGATCTGGTTCTGCGTCGCCGCCGACGCGAATGTCCCGATCGCCATGTACAGCCCGCCGACGAGCAGCAGGCCGAGCAGCCCCGTAAAAATCGGCCCGTAGTGCGGATCGGCGTATATCTCCAGCACCGCCACGAGTACCAGCAGCGGCGAAAGCAGGGTCGCGTAGAAGCCCATCGCGCCGAGCCACTTGCCGATGATGACCTCGGTGTCCTTGACCGGCGCGGTCATCAGCGGTTCGATCGTTCCGCTGCGCAATTCCTCGCTCAACAGCCGCATGCTGATGGCCGGCACGAGGAAGATCAACAGCCAGATGAGCCCTTCGAACGTGGGGCGAAGTTCCGCCGGCTCGCTGGGGCCGAAGCTGCTGAAGAAGATCAGCGCCGACCCGAAGCCGAACAGCCCCAGGACGACGTAGGCGATCGGCGAATAAAAGAAGCTCAGCAACTCGCGTCGGGCAATGGTGAGCGTCAACATCATGGTCGGAACCCGTCAAAAACGCCGACTACGATCGGGCGAAGCGATGAACCCGGCGGCGGCAACGTGGCCGCAGCGGCCGGGCTGCCGAATCATTACGCCGCGCTGCCGGCCGGTGCTTGCTGCTGCTGGGCGGTGATCTCGATGAAAAACTGCTCGAGGCTCGCCGTTTCGTGTCGCAATTCCCTGACCTGCCAGCCGTTGGCGCACAGCGCCTGGCCCAGCCCCTCGCGTGCATCGCAACCGTGCTCCTGGTTGACCACGGCGTGGGTCCACCCGTCACGCCCCGACGTTTCCACCGTGCCCACGCCGCTGACGCCGCGAAAGGCGCGCTCGACGGCTTCGGGGCTTGCCTTGACCTCGACGACGACCCTCGCACCCTGGCCGACATTTCGCCGCAACTCATCGGGCGAACCTTTTGCGACGATCCTGCCGGCGGCGATGATCAGGACATCGTCGGCCATTTTTTCGATCTCGGGCAGAACGTGCGTGGAAAGAACGATGGTGTGGTCCCCGCGCAGGGACGAGATAAGCTTACGGACTTCACCGACTTGGTTGGGATCCAACGACGCGGTGGGCTCGTCGAGGATGAGCACCGGCGGTTCGTGCAGCAATGCCTGGGCCAGGCCCACCCGCTGCCGGTTGCCCCGTGAAAGCTGGCCGATCAGACGGCGGCGGATGTTGCCGAGACCGCAGCGGTCGGCGACCCGGTCGATCTGCCGCAGTCGCGTCGCACGGGCCATGGAAAGCAGGCGCCCGCGGTAGTGAAGGTATTCGTCGACACGCATCTCCGGATAAAGGGGCGTGCTTTCGGGAAGATAGCCCACCTGGGCACGAGCCTTTTCTGACTGGGTCAGCACATCGTGGCCGTCGATCGTGATGCGGCCCGCGGTGGGCGGAAGAAAGCCGGTGAGCATGCGCAGCGTCGTGGTCTTGCCTGCGCCGTTCGGACCTAGAAAGCCGACGATGCGGCCCGCGGGAATGTCAAAGCTGATCCGGTCGACGGCGAGCGTCGGGCCGTATGACTTCACCAAATCTTTTACGTGAATCATGGCCGGTACCGACATCGATCGAAACGAACTTTGACGTTGCTACGACGTTGCTACTTTGTGTGGGGCCCCGTGGGTCAGTTGATACAGTACGCGACACGGCGTGTCAAGGTTCACGCATGACCGTCCGCCGCCGTCGCCGATGTATTGGAATCGACACCGGCGTGGCGCATGGAAGCGTCGCCATCCCCAGCCATCATGTAACCATTGATTGTGTCAATAAATAAGTCGCCATACCGGTCGAGCTTCGCGTCGCCGACTCCCTTGATCCGCAGCATTTCGGCGTGCGTGGTCGGCTTCAGGCTGGCCATTTGTCGAAGCGATACGTCCGCGAACACCACGTAGGGCGGAACGCCCTGTCGGGCTGAGATCGTGCGGCGCAGGTCGCGAAGGACCTGGAACAGCCCGTCGTCGAATGTGCCGAGAGATTCCGCCTCAACGACCACTTTGGCCGCCCTTGGCGGGCCGGTCGCGGCGACGCGTGATTGGGGCACGAAGATCTGAACTTCGCCGCGCAGGACGGCCACGCCGGCCTCGGTCAGGTGGGCCGTCGGGTAGGAATTACCGCGCAACGCGAGTTGATCGCCGGCGATCAGGGTTTCGGCGACGGTCAGCCAGTGGGCCACCCGCCGTTGGTTTCCGATCCCGAAAACGCTGAGCCGGTCGTGGCCGTAGCGGGAAACCTGCTGCGACTTCGACCCGCGCAGGACGTTTACGATGTGCCCCAGGCCGAAACGCTGCCCCGTTCTCGCCACCGCGCTGAGAAACATGCGCGCCTCTTGCGTCGCCTCAGCCATGACCGGCGGATCGAGGCAGTTGTCGCAGTGATCGCATCGGCCGTCGTGCACCTCACCGAAGTGGGCCAGCAACGGCACGCAGCGGCAGGAGGTTGCGTGGGCATACCGGATCATCTGCCGCAACTGCCATCGGGCGTGCTCGCGTTCCTGCTCGTCCTGCTTTTGCTCGATCATCGATTCGATCTTGGCCCGGTCACCCGCGGAGTAATACAGAATGCATTCCGCCTGCATGCCGTCGCGGCCGGCGCGGCCGGTCTGCTGGTAATAGGCTTCCAGGTGGCGCGGAAGGTCTGCGTGCAGGACGAAGCGGACGTCGGGTTTGTCGATCCCCATGCCGAACGCGACCGTGGCAACAATCACACGCGCCTCGCCATACACGAATGCGTGCTGATTGGCGTGGCGCGTCCCGCCATCCAGCCCCGCGTGGTAGGGCAGTGCCGCCACACCGTGCGCCCGCAGGCGTTCAGCCAACTGCTCGGTCGATGCCCGGCTGTGACTGTAGACGATCCCCTCGTCGGTCGGGTGGGATTGAATGTAACGCAGCATCTTCTCGAACAGTTGGCGCTTTCGCACGACGCGGTAGAACAGGTTCTTGCGTTCGAACCCGCCGCGGTAGCGCTGCGGATCGCGCAGGTGCAATTGCTCGATCACGTCTTCGGCGACGCGCGGCGTGGCGGTAGCGGTCAGAGCCATGATGGGCACCGCGCCGAAGCGTCCGTCGAATCCGCGCCGCAGGAAACCCAGTTGGCGGTACTCCGGGCGGAAGTCATGGCCCCATTCACTGATGCAGTGCGCCTCGTCGATCGCGAAAAGTCCCACGTCGATCCGAGGAAGCAGGCGCAGACCGGCGGATCGCGTAAGCCGCTCGGGAGCCATGTAGATCAGGTCGTAGCCGCCGTCGACTGATTTGCGCTCGCGCCGTGCGATCTCGGCGCCGTCGAGCGTGGAGTTCAGGTAGGTCGCGGAAATGCCGTTGGCCTCGAGGGCTTTGACCTGGTCCTGCATCAGAGCAATCAGGGGCGAGACGACGATCGTCGTTCCGCGATGTAGCAGAGCCGGCAGCTGGTAGCACAGCGATTTGCCGCCGCCGGTTGGCATGAGGACGAACGCGTCGCGCCCCGATATCGCATCGGTGACGATCTGACGCTGCATGGGCCGGAATTCGTGATGCCCGAAGTGTCGTTTCAGTGAGTCCGCAAGCGTCTCGTCGTCGGCCAGGACGTCTGCCTTCGCTCCGGCCGGCCCGGAACCTTCACGAAGCTTGCCGGTTGGAGTCGTGGGGGTCATCCGTGTTGCGGCGGGGCGGTGCTTCCTGCGGTAAGGCCAGGATAACGCATGGTTCGGACCCGTGCGACCGCGTCGGGTCCAGCCCAGTTGCCGCGCGAATTCGTCGGCGGTATCGTGTTCGATTCGATGCGACTGACCGACATCCTAAAATCCGATTGCGTCCGCGTGCCGCTGGAGGCAACCGACAAGCGGCACGCGATCTTCGAATTGGTTGACCTCCTGGCTGAAAAGAATCCCGTCGGCGATAAGGTTGCCCTGCGCGAAGCGGTCTGGCGACGCGAGATGATTCGCACCACGGGGATTGGTCACGGCCTGGCGATCCCGCACGGGAAAGTCGCAGGCTGCAAAAGCCTCTGTATGGCGGTTGGCGTCACGCGCGAACCGATCGATTTCGGCGCGATCGATGGGGAGCCCGTTCAACTGATCATCCTGCTCGCGTCCGCGGCCGATCAGACCGGACCGCACATCCAGGCACTGGCGCAGATCAGCAGGCTCATGACCGACGCTGAATTCAGAAACGCGCTGAAACGCGCCGCGACGAGTGATGAGTTCTATCACCTGATCGCCGCACAGGAAACGGTGGAGTCAGACCAGTCGCCAGTGTCCAGCGGTGAAGGCTAGCGGCGTTTTGAATCCAAACCGTTTTGAATCCAAACGTAGCGTCTTGAGCGTCGGCGAACCAAGTCTTGGCGCGGAGGGCGAAGCAGGCGACCCCGCTGCGGCTCGTCGATGTCCGCCAGTACTGGCGGAACAAAGCCAGGCGCGGCTGTAGCCAGTTCAGGGCGCTACGTTTGGATTCAAAACGCTCTAGCAGGACGCTGCAAAACTCGGTCGGCGCAAAAACGTGTGCCTGAGATTTTCAAAAGTTTATCCTTCAACGCGTTTGGACTCGGTCTGCGAAGCGAGAGCGGTAGTTTCAAATTGGAGATCTTGGGCGAACGCCAGAATCCGGGGTTTTGCAGCGTCCTGCTAGAGCGTTTTCCATCCACTCGTAGCGTTTTGAGTGTCGGCGAAGCAAGTCTGGCGCGGAGGGCGAAGCAGGCGACCCCGCTGCGGGTCGTCGATGCAGCACGACAAAGTCAGACGCTGCTGCAGGCAGCTCAGGACGCTACGTCGTGGGTGAAACCGCTCTAACGCCGGATCGTGATGATCAGCAGCGCCGACGCGGCAAGGGCCGCGGCCAGCCACCACCACCATCGCGCCGCCGAGCCACGAGGCGTGCCACCGTCGTCATACCGGAACTGCCAGGCCTCGCCGCTGTAATGGACGCCGCATTTCGGGCACCGCTGCGCTTGGGCCCAGACGGGCTCGCCGCAGCGGGCGCACGGGACCGTCTGATCCATATCGTCATCCATCAGGTGCGAATCGTGCTCGCCGGGGCCTTCATCCATTGGGGTGTTCCGCTGGTCACTTGGTCAATCGGCCACGGCCAACGCGGGATGGTGGGTAATGCCCTAACAGACTCTATTGCCATATGTTATGTCTTCGATGAGAACGATGCCCCTCCCCTTCGGCAATGTTGTGTGTTGACTGAGGCACCGGGGCAGGATATCGCAGGATACCATGGTGGCATCCGGTGAACGCCTTTTTGTCAGTGCGGAGTCGAAACAGGATTGCACTGTTTTCCGGTGTCGCTGCACGCTAACTGTCACAAATCTCGTGAAAATGTGCAATCGGTGAGCGGTCCCGCCAAGAGAACAGACCAGGAAGAGTAGAGTTCGACCATAATTTTTTTCAGGGAGTGGCTAA
>CAUZBA010000090.1:0-10293 GCA_963577635.1 Phycisphaerae bacterium | reverse complement strand
GGTCGGAATCTCGACAGAGAGGTCATGGATGACCACCGAAACCACCTCCTCCGTCTCTCACGACATCCCCGCGCTCATGGATCTGCTGCGACGGCAGGTGGCGCTGTTCGAGCAGCTTCAACGCCTCAGCCGGGAGCAGGCTCGGGTCGTTCAGGAAGGGACGGTCGACGCGCTGTTGGCCCTGCTGGCAAAGCGGCAGCGGTTTACGGATGCCCTGACGCAGTTGCAGTTGCAAATCGAGCCCTACCGCAGCGACTGGCCGGCCGTCCGCGCGGCATTCGCAGACAGTGACGGCGCCGAGGTCGATCAGCTCGTGGATCGTTCCGCGGCCATGCTGGAGCAGATCCTCGGGCAGGACGATCGCGATCGTGAATCGCTTCAGGCGATCCACGCGCGCATCGGCAGCGAGTTGGGAAAGATCAACCACGTCAGCCGGGCACGGAACGCGTATGCGAGCCTGCCGTCGGCCAGCGACAACCGTTTCACGAACCGACAGGGATAATCTCGGCGATGTCAGCGTCCCTCGAACGACCATTAGCGCCGACGAAGTCCCGGCCGGCAGACCGGCACGGGGACGATCTGGCCGAGATCATCGGCGCCTACAACGATGTGACCGCGAAACTTCAGCGCAGCCACGAAGCGCTGCAGCAGGAGGTGGTCCGCCTGCATCAGGAGCTGGCCAGCGCCGATGCCCAGCTGCAGAGGTCCAAACAATTGGCGGCGCTGGGCGAAATGGCTGCTGGAATCGCCCACGAGATTCGCAACCCGCTGGCGGCGATCCGACTCTACGCCGACCTGGTGGAGGACGACCTGATATCGATGATCGACGCTGTCCCCCGCGGGCGGGCACCGATCACCGCCCGTGAAAACGCGCGAAAAATTGCCGATGCCGTGCGCGGGCTCGATGCGATCGTCCACGACGTGCTGAACGTGGCCCGGGAATTGCGGCCGCGGCTGCGACCGGTCCCCGTCGGCCTGATGTTCGATCGTGCGCTTCTCCTCCACGCGCCCGCAATAGAGTCCGCCGACGTTCGCACCCTGATCTGCGGCGGGAATCTGGTCGTCCGCGCCGACGCGGACCTGATGCACCAGGCGTTGCTGAACCTGATCCGCAACGCGCTGCAGGCGATGGCCGAGCAACGCGGTCGATCCGAACCCGGTCGGTTGTTACTTTCGGCCCGACCCGAGTCCGGCTACGTCGTCCTGTCGGTGGCTGACACGGGGCCCGGGATCGACAAGACGGCCGTGGACCGGATTTTCAATCCGTTCTTCACGACGCGCAGTACGGGAACTGGTCTGGGCCTGGCGATCGTCCATCGGATCGTCGACGCCCACGGCGGCACGATCAGCGTGGGAAACGACCCCATGACCGGCGGAGCGACGTTCGAATTGCGCCTTGTTGCCGCAGAGCCGGTGGGTGGAGCGGCCATGGTGCGGGAGACGGCCGCATGAGATCCAAGATTCTTGTAGTGGACGACAAGGCATTGATGCGCGACAGCATCGGGTCGACGCTGCAGCGCGCCGGCTACCAGGCGATCGCAGCCGCCGACGGCAACACCGCCCTGACGCTCGTGGCCCGCCACCGGCCCGCCGTGGTCATCACCGACCTGATGATGCCGGAGATGGACGGCCTGGAGTTGCTGACGCGCCTGCGGCAGGTCGATGACCAGTTGCCGGTCGTGGTGATGACCGCGTACGGCACGGTCGACGTCGCGGTGAACGCGATGAAGCAGGGTGCCTTCGACTTCATTCAGAAACCGTTCGAAGGCGACCAGCTTCTCCTGACGCTGCGCCGGGCGGTGGAGAATCGCCGTCTGATCCAGGAGAACGCCGCGCTTCGCAGCAACGCGCAGCAGTACGAGCAGAAGCCGATCCTGGTCGGACAGTCTGGGAGCATGCGCGGCCTGGCTCAACAGATCCATCAGATTGCCCGCAGCCAGGGGACGGTGCTCATCAGCGGCGAATCGGGCACGGGCAAGGAGGTCGTCGCCCGCACGATTCACATGCACAGCCTTCGCCGTGACGGCGTGATGCTCTGTCTGAACTGCGCGGCCCTTTCGAGCAATCTCCTGGAGAGCGAGCTGTTCGGCCACGAGAAGGGGGCGTTTACCGGCGCGGATCAGATGCGCAAGGGGCGATTTGAACTGGCCGACGGCGGCACGATGCTGCTGGACGAGATCAGCGAAATAGATCATTCCCTGCAGGCCAAGCTGTTGCGAGTGCTTCAGGAACAGCAGTTCGAGCGCGTCGGGTCCAGCCTCACCATGCAGGTGAATGTGCGGGTCGTCGCCACGACGAATCACGATCTGGCCAGGCGCGTTGCCGAGGGACTGTTCCGGCAGGACCTCTACTACCGCCTCAACGTGTTGCCGATCCAGGTTCCGCCGCTACGCGAGCGTTTGAACGATGTGCCCCTGCTCGCCGAACACTTCCTCGTTCAAGTCGCCATGCGCGAGGGCAGGGAGCCGAAGGTGTTCGAGGCCGACGCCATCGATCTGCTGAAGCAGTACCGCTGGCCGGGCAACGTACGCGAGCTGCAGAACATCTGTGAGCGTGCCAGTGTCCTCACGCGCGCTACGACCATCAGCGCCGTGACGATCCGCCCGTGGCTGGTCGAACCCGAGGCCGCGGCCCAGACCGTCCCGGCCCCGGATCACTGCAGTCGGCGGCTGGTGGACGTTCAGCGCGATCAGATTCTGCGCACGCTGGAACAGTTCGGCGGCAATCGCAGGCAGACCGCCGAGGCGCTGGGGATCGGGATCAGGACGCTGGGCCTGAAGCTCAAGAGGTGGAAGCAGGAAAAGCTGGTAGCCGAGACCGTTTAACCCGGACGATCACGCATGTTGAAGGCCGAATCAGTTCGCCGTACCCGTCACCGTTTGCGGCGCAAAGTCTTTATTGTGACCGCGCAATTCCTGCGCCAATTCGTGCGGCAACTTTTGCGCTACAAGCAAGGAGTGTGCCGGGACGGCACCTTCCTTGGTCGCGCGTTGGCGGGCGAATTCAGGTTTGCGTGGCGACGGCACCAAGATTTCTGCGCGATGACACGGATTGCGCGCATGGGATTGGTTTGCGAACGAATTGAGGTGCGGTCGTGATCCAGGGACTGTTCGACAACGGCGCCATGCCCGTCCTCGAGCGGATGGCCCAGTTCACGCAGGAGAGGCACCGTGCCCTGACACACAACATCGCGAACCTCTCCACGCCCTACTTCAAGCCGGTGGATCTCGACACCGACTCGTTCCAGTTGGCCCTGCGAGACGCGGTCGATGAACGCAGAGGCCGAATCGGTCAGGACGGCCCGTTGCCGCTGAACGATACGCGGCAGTTGACGTTCGGCCCGGATTGGATGCGGTCACGGCCGCAGCGGACCAACCAGGGCGTGCTGTTCCACGATGAGAACAACCGGGACCTGGAGCGAATCATGCAGGACCTTGCCGAGAACAGTATCGCGCACAACATGGCCATCGAAATGATCCGCAACCAGTTCGCCATGCTCCGCACCGCCATCCGCGAGAGGCTCTGATTTGTTTGGCGCTCTTGATATTTCGGCGTCGGCGCTCGTTGCCCAGCGCACCCGCATGGAGGTGATCGCCGCGAACATGGCCAACCGCGATGCGATCGAGGATGCCAACGGGAACTACGCGCCCTTTCGCCGGCGCATCGCCGTCTTCGCCCCGGGTGATCCGGCAACCGGCAAACACGAGGGGGTCCACATTTCCGACATCCTGCTAGATTCGTCGCCGCTGCGGGCCAAATGGGAACCGGGCCACAAGCACGCCGACGCCAAGGGATACGTCTATTACCCGAACATCGATCCGGCGATGGAGATGGTCAACGCGCTCGAGGCCACCCGCGCGTACGAAGCGAATATCACCGCCGCCGAGGCGACCAAATCAATGATCCAGTCGGCTCTACGCCTGATGGCATAGCCGGAGTGACGAAATGACCGACCCATTGGGACTCGTAAATTCGAGCAGCGGCTCCGGGGCAGTCGGCCCCCGTCCGCCCGCGTCGCCGACCGGCCCCGACGCCGGTGGTCAGCCGAGTTTCAAGGACGTGCTCATGCAGAATATCGAGCAGGTGAACTCGCTGCAGAAGGACGCGGAGATGGCGATCGAGGACCTGATGACCGGTCGCCGTGACGACGCCGCCGCCGTGATGATTGCCAAGCAGAGGGCCGATGTGGCCTTTCAAATGCTGATGCAGGTGCGGAACAAGCTTGTGGAAGCGTATGACGAAATCAAGCAGATGAGGGTTTAGAAGAAGTCGCAAGTCTCGAGTGGTGAAGGTTGCAAGTCGGGAGGGTAGGCGCTCAACGGCGCAGGACCTGAGACGCTCACCACTTGCGACTTGCGATTCGCTTTCGGAGTACCCATGGAGTTCGCGAAACGAGCGTGGGCCCAGATCAGGGTTCAACTGACCGAGCTGACCGCGACGCAGAAGTGGCTGATTCTGTCGTTGATGGTCATTCTCGTCATGGTGGGCTATTTGATGCTGCAGTATGCGGCGTCGCCGCAGATGGTTGCCATCACGGGTTTCGTGGGAGACCAGGAGAAAGTGTCCACCCTGCTGACGCAGCACGGGATCAAGGTTCACGGCGAGGATGGGCAGCTGAAGGTTCCCCATGATCAGCACATCGAAGCCATTGCGATTCTGGAACAGGGCAATCTCCTGGCGGCGGACACGACCGCGGCGTTTGACGAGTTGATCAAGAGCCGCTCGCCGTGGCTCAGCAACGAACAGCATCGGCAGAACCTGCTCATCGCCAAGCAGACGGTGCTCGGGCTGATCCTCGCCCAGTTCAAGGACGTGCGGTCGGCGAATGTCATGGTGTCCATGCCAGCCAAAGAAGGTTTCGGCAAGTCGCACGTGCGGCCCACCGCTTCGGTCAACGTCGTGATGAAGGGACGGACTCGCGTGTCGCGGACGCTTGTGGAGGCGGTCGCCGGCATGGTCAGCGGAGCGTTCGCGCCGATGCGGCCCGAGGCCGTGGTGGTTATCGACGCCAATCACGGGCGCCAGTACACCGCGAAGGACGAGAACGACGTTCCCCCTGGCGACACCCTCGAACACCTGAAGATGGTCGAGGCCCACCACAAGCAGAAGATCGAAAGTGTCCTGGACCACATCCCCAACGTCATTGTCGCCGTCAACGTGCTGACCGATTCGATCCTGCGCAAGAGCGTCGAACAGTTCGAATACCAGGAGGACGATCAGCTTGCGACCGAGACGAGCAAGGAGATGACCCGCCGGCAGGTCGCCGATCGCGGCGAGCCCGGTCCCCGATCGAACACCGGCGCCGAAATATCGGGCAGTGGCGCCGACACGACGGCGGAGAGCACCGAGGAGTCCGAGAGGCGATTCGACCCGAAGAAGCTCACCGCCAAATCGAAGCACATCGAGCTTGGTCACGCGACCAGGCAGATCAACGTCAGCATCAACGTGCCGCGCAGTTTCTTTGTGACGATCTTTCGAGCCCAACAACCCGACGACAATGAGCAGAATAAGCAAGCGGCGGACCCGGATGACGCGTTCGTCCAGGCACAGCTCGACTCGATCCAGTTGATGGTCGAGCCGTTGATCGAGCAGGAAGAGAACAAGGGCGTCGTCCGGGCGCAGATGATCCCGGACGCGGCCATGCTCGCGTCGATGATGGGGGAATCGCCGGAAGGGGGCATCGGCGCGATGTTCGGTTCGGGCTGGATCAGGCACATCGGGTTGATGTGTCTGGCGCTGATCAGCCTCGCCCTGATGTTCGGCATGGTGCGCAGAGCATCGCAGCGGCAGGACCTTCCGAGCGTACAGGAACTGGCAGGTCTGCCGCCGAACCTGGGTGACGACGACGAACTGATCGGCGAAGCCGAGGAATTCGACGCCGCCATCTCGGGCGTCGAACTCAACGAATCGGAAGTTCGGTCGCGGAAGGTCGCCGAACAGATCACCGAGCTGGTGAAGGGGAACCCGGGTGAGGCCGGAATCCTCATCAACCACTGGCTTCACCGGGACGACTGACGTGCGGATGCTCCATGGCCAAGGGATCGCGCGACATCAACGCGGGTGACGAGCTGACCGGCGCCAAGAAGGCGGCGATTCTTCTGCTGGCGATCGATCAGGAAGCCGCGTCGATGGTCTTGAAGCAGATGGAGAGCAAGGCGATCGAAGAGGTCACGCGGGAGATGGCGGTCATCGGCCAGATCCCCGCGACGGTCCGCGATTCGGTGCTCGAGGAATTCCACGGTCTGGCGCTGGCGACCAACTGGGCGCGCGAGGGCGGCCTCGATTACGCCCGGGCTCTGCTCGAGGACACCCTCGACCCGTCAGAGGCCGCCCGGATCATGCAGCAGATCAGCGCCAAGTTCCGCAAGTCACCGTTTTCCTTCTTGCAGAAGGCCGATACGCAGAACCTGTTGACGTTCATTCAGGATGAACACCCGCAGACAATCGCCCTGATCGTCAGCCACCTGGGATTCCACAAATCGGCGGAGATTCTCGGCGGCCTGCCGGGCCCGAAGCAGATCGAGGTCGTAAAGCGCGTGGCCAACATGGAGCAGACGAACCCGGATGTCGTCTCCGAGGTCGAACGCGGCCTGGAGGCGCGACTGTCCAGCGTGTTGAGTCAATCATTCGAGAAAATCGGCGGCATCGAAACCGTTGCCGAGATGCTGAACCTCGTGGATCGCACCACGGAGAAGTCGATTCTGGAAGGGCTCGAGGCCGATGACCCCGATCTGGTCGAACAGATTCGCCGGCTCATGTTCGTGTTCGAGGACGTTTTGCACGTCAACGACAAGGGCATTCAGTCGGTCCTCAAGGAGATCGACAACGAGGAGCTGGCGATGGGGCTCAAGACCGCGAGCGACGAGCTGAAGGAACTGATATTCCGAAACATGTCCGACCGTGCCAGCCAGTTGATCCAGGAAGAGTTGGAATTCATGGGGCCAGTTCGGGTCACCGACGTGGAGGCGGCCCAGCAGCGCATCGTGGACGTCGTGCGCCGCCTGGAAGACGCCGGCGAGATCATCATCGGCGGCCGCGGCGCGGATTCGGAAATGATCGTTTAGGCCCACGCTCTGGAACGTAAGCCATGCCGGTCATGAAACGTCAGGAGAGTTCGCCGCTGCTTCAAAGAGCGATCGTGCTCGAGATGGGGGACCTGGGGTGCCAGGCCGAGCAACTGAAGGAAGGCGCCCGCCTCGAGGCGGCGACGATCGTCACCGCTGCCGAGCAGGAGGCCGAACGTGTGGCGGCGCAGATCGGCGACGAGGCCCAGCGCCAAGGTCACGCCGAGGGCTTCGAACGGGGACTGGCTGAGGGGCGCAAGCGGGGCTGCGAAGAGGCGATCGCGTCGGCCGCGGCGCAGTTCGAGCAACTGCAACGGTCCTGGATTGACGCGGCGCAGCAGTGGGAGCAGCGCCATCAGGAAATGCAAAGTCAGGGGCGCCGCGACGTGCTCGCGTTGGCGCTGCGCCTCGCTGAACTCGTGGTACACCGGATTGTCCAGGTCGACCGCAGTGTCGTCGTCGATCAACTCGCCGCGGCGTTGTCATACGTTTTGCGCTCCATGGAAGTGACCGTAAGGATCCACCGTGACGATCGGCAGCTGCTCGAACAGGCCATGCCGCAGCTCATCGCGGAGTTTTCCCAGGTCAAGAGCCTGAGCCTCGTGGATGACGACCAGATCGACCGGGGTGGATGCGTCATCAGTTACGGGCAGGGGCAGGTGGATGCCACGGTGGAAACGCAGTTGCGCCGTCTGGTGATGATGATTCTGCCCGACCCCGAGCAGGCCGCTGAGGATCGGGCGAAAAACTTGCCGCAAGACTCAGGCGCCACGGCGCCACAACCACAGGACGATTCGGAACGTGACGACGATTCTGTCTGAACAGATCGGGATGCTCGAGCACGCCGCGGCCATGGAGCTTCGCGGTACGGTGAGCGAGGTGCGCGGGCTCGCGGTGCGCGTCTGCGACCTGCCCGTGCCGATCGGATCTCTGGTCCGGATCGAGCCCCTGGCCGGTCTGTCACGTTCGTCTCATCGGCGCGATGCGCCTCGTGCGACCGAGGATGGCGCTTTGATCCACGGCGAAGTGGTCGCCTTCGATCAGGACCAGACCATCGTCATCCCGCTTGGCAGCACGGCGGGCATCTGCCGCGGCGACGTGGTGGTCGCCGAACAGTTCGTACCGCAGGTATCCGTAGGCGAGGCAGTCCTGGGACGCGTGCTCGACGCCAGCGCCGCGCCGATCGACGGCGCTGGCGCCCTGTCCGAGCGCGTGACGCGGCCCTTGACCCGCACGCCCATCGAACCGATGGAACGGCCGCTGATCGACACGCCGCTGGTGACGGGTATCCGCGCGATCGACGGCTTCGTGACGTTGGGTTGCGGCCAGCGCCTCGGTGTGTTCGCCCCCCCCGGTGTGGGCAAGAGCATCCTGCTGGGCATGATGGCGCAGCGAACCTCCGCCGCGGTGAACGTGATCGCGCTCGTTGGCGAACGCGGCCGCGAAGTCGTCGATTTCGTCGAAAACCACCTGGGCCCCGAGGGGCTGGCACGCAGCGTCGTGATCTGCGCCACGTCGGACGAGCCGGCGTTGCAGCGCGTCCGCGCCGCGCTGGTAGCCACCACCATCGCGGAGTATTTTCGCGACCAAAATCTCGACGTTCTGCTGATGATGGATTCGCTGACGCGCTATTGCCATGCCCTGCGCCAGATCGGCCTGTCGGCGGGCGAGCCGCCGACCACGAAAGGTTATCCGCCGAGCATGTTCGCCCAGATTCCGGCTCTGCTGGAGCGATGCGGCCGCACGTCGCGCGGCTCGATCACCGGGCTGTTCGCCGTGCTGGTCGAGGGTGACGACATGGACGATCCGGTCGCGGATGCGGCGCGGGGCGTGTTGGACGGTCACGTCGTGCTCAGCCGGAAGCTGGCGCACCGCGGACACTGGCCGGCCATCGACCTGCTCGAATCGATGAGCCGCATCGCCGACGACGTGACCGACGCGGCGCAACAATCGATCCGCAGCGAGGTGCTGCGCCTGCTCAACGCCTACGTGGAAGTCGAAGACCTGCTGAACATCGGTGCGTACGTGTCCGGGAGCAACCCCGAGTACGACGTGGCCATCGAATGCAAGCCGGCCATCGACCGCTTTGTCCGCCAGGGGCGGCACGAATCCGTTGAGCGCGGTGATCTGAGCCGGACGACCAGGCAGCTAGAAGCACTGATGCAGCAGATCACCGAAACGCGCAGGAAGTTTCAGCAACCTGCGAATCGTGTTCCCCAGGGACCGACGGGCCACCCGCCCGGCCAGCCGGTTCGCGCGGTGCGAACGCGTCCGCAGCCGGTGGGCTAAACCTCGTCCAAGGAAGGACCGCCGATGGCGAAATTCCGATTCGCTCTGGATCCGCTGTTGAAGCAGCGCCGCGCCGTCGAGGACATGGCCCAGCGCGATCTGGCCCGGGTGCTGCGGCAGCGCATGATCCTGATGGGGCAGATCCGCAACGAACAGCAGACGGTGGTCGATTCCAAGCGCGACCTGGCGGCGGGTCTGGTGGGACGAGTCGACGTCGATCGCGTGTCGCAATTTGCTCGTTTCAGCGGGCAGGTGTCGCTCAGAGCGCAGTCCGTGATGTTGTCGCTGGCCACGGTGGAAAAACGGATCGGTGAAGCCAGGACGAAGCTCGATGAGGCGATGCGAGCGCGCAAGAGCATTGAGCTGTTGCGGCAGCGCCGTCTCGACGCGTTTACGAAACGTCAGAAGCGACGCGAAACGGCGCAGCTCGACGAGATGGCGATTCAATTGCACCTCCGCGCGGACGTCATGGGGACCGGCGTTTGAGAACCCTTTGGAACGTCATCGCGATCTTCGTCGTCATCCACGCAGTGGCTTCACTCGTCCTGCTGGGCTGGCTGGGGTGCAGCGACCGCCTGACCTGGGACCGCGTCGCCGCTGTGTGTGACATGTTCATGATGAGCGTCACACAACAGAATGCCGACGCCGCACTGGCGACCGCGGTTGCCGAACAGGCGCTCGAGAGGAAACGCGAGCTGACGCGGATCCAGTCGCTCGACACCGGGCCGCTCAGCGTCGCATCCCGCCTCGAAGTCGACCGCGCCGCCCAGGAGCTCGCTCTGGCGAGCCTTCAGCGCTACAAGGACGACATGGGCGTGTTTCGCAATCAGATAGACCAGGGCAAGCGCGAGTTGGAGGCGCAACAGCGGAAGGTCATGGCCGCGAAGAAGCAACTCGACGAGGATATGCAGCGTCGCGAGGAGTTACAGAATAACGCCGA
>CAUZBA010000089.1:0-10294 GCA_963577635.1 Phycisphaerae bacterium | reverse complement strand
TGAGCGTGAACCAAGACAACAATCTTCAGAAAATGAAGAGAAGCCGTTGCTGTGTGTGGGGCGATGGTAGAATCCGAGCCGGTGGCCAGAGGTGTTCATTGGCCAAAGTCCAACTGGGAAATCCCGGTTAATCCGTGTCGTCGATGGTCACCGCCGTAGCGGCACTGCGTATTAGCTCGTCTGGCCGTATGCGCCGACTCCTGATCTCGGGGGCATTGGCCACGTTGATAGGTGGTGGCGCCGCATATCTTCGGGTGTCCTGGAGAATCCCGCACGGAGCAATCGCTGGGTTATTCCTGCTGCCGGGTCTGCTCTTCTGGCTGATCGCATCTCAGCGCCGTGTTCCGTGGCGAAAAGCGATGCGGTGGTTGCACCTTGAACTGGCTGCGGTTTGCTTAATCGCTCCGATCTCGTGGACACTGATCTTCGGCAACAGTGTGCTCGATCCGCACCTGGGCATCATGGCCGGAATCTGGCTGGTCACAGCGGCAGCCGGCACGACGGTGCTCATCATTTGGCAGAGGTTCCGACCACCACGCGCAGGGCCATACTGTCACGGCTGTGGTTACTACCTTATCGGCGCCCCGTCAGATCGCTGTCCCGAATGCGGTCGCGCGTTCACCATGGAAGAACTCGGTATCGAACAAGATGTGCTTGACGCTGCACGCCACGGGCTGACCTGACCGAAGCCGATATCAATGCTCCAGCACTCCAATTCTCCATCTATCCAATCCCCCCTCGCTCATGAAACAATGGCTTCAGCACATCACGAGTCTCTGCCGGCTTGACCGATCCACCGCCGCATCCGGCGAACGCCACGTGGCCCGCTATCTGAGGCGCCAGGGCTATCGCGTCCTGGCCCGCAACCTGCGCAACCGCTGCGGCGAAATTGACATCGTCACCGAGGCACCGGATGGCCGCACGATCGCGATCGTCGAAGTGAAATCAAGCGCCCGGGCCAGACGCCGACCCGCCTCCCGAGGCCCGCGTCCACGTCGGCAAGCAAAGAAAGCTGGTGGTCCTGGCCAGTCAGCTGGTGCGACGTCACCGCCTCGGTGATCGCCCCGTGCGATTCGACGTCGCAGCGGTCGAAGTTGTGCCGAACGCGCGCCCCGTCATTCGGTATCACGAGGGCGCTTTTGAATCGAATGTGTGAGGGCAGAGGCACCAAGGCACGGAGGCACGAAGGGGGGACTTCATCGCGGGCGATGCGCGTGCTATTGAAGGTCATGGAATTCAGTCGCACCCTCATCGGTCGTGACGGCGACGGCAAGAACCGACTCAACGCGACACCAGAATCAATCCTTACTCAGTTTCTGTTGCAGCACCCGCCGAAACACTTCCAACGGCGCCTCCTGCCCCGTCCACAGCTTGAACTGGGCGGCGGCCTGCCGGACAAACATCTCCACGCCGCTGATTGTCACGCAGCCCGCGGCACGGGCCTCGCGCAGCAGGCGGGTCTGCGCCGGCGTGTACACCGTGTCGAAAACGGTCGTACCCGGTCCCCAGCCGCGCGTGGTGGCCGCCGACGGAATCGGCGTCTCGTCCACATTCGGATGCATACCGACGGACGTGCAATTGACGAACACCTGGCAGCAGGAGTCGCAAATTTTTTCCGGTAGCGCCGCCACCACCTTGCCGGGCGATCCGTTGAATCGCTCGGCCAGTTCGCGCGCCTTCTGCAGCGTGCGGTTGTAGACGACGACCGTCGCGCCGCAAGACGAAAATCCCGCCACGATGGCCCGGGCGACGCCGCCGGCTCCGATGACCGCAACCCGGACGCCTTTGAGCTCGCCGCGTTCAATCCCCATACCGTCGCAAACCGCGTCGAGCGCCGCGGCGTAGTCGGTGTTGCTGGCCATGAGTGACGAAGCGCCACCAGTCCCGCTCACCGTCAGCGTGTTGGCCGCGCCGATCTGCTCGGCGAGGGGTTCGACCTGCCCGCCGCGATCGGCCACGAAGCGCAGCAGATTCTGCTTGTGCGGGATCGTCACCGAGGCGCCGCGGAAATGCAGCTGTGACATCTGCAGCCACGAATCGACTGTGGCGTTGAAGTGCTCGTACCGGGCCGGGATGGGTAGCGGCAGATAGACCCCGTTGAAACCGACCGCGTCGAAGCCGGCGTTGTGAATCGCCGGCCCCATCGAATGGGTCACCGGATCCCCGATCACACCGAACACGGACGTCTCGGCGTTGATCGCGTCCCACCTGAAAAGCTCCTTCAACTCGGTCACCGTCGGCTGACCGGAGGCCGTGCCGCCATCGGAATCCACCGCGGCGTAGGTCAGCAGCGCGCCGAACTTTCTGGCCAGGACTCGGCTGGGCAGGCCCCATGGGCCCATGCACAATGCGATCGTCGGCTTATTCCTCTGCTGAATCACCTCGAACGCTTCGAGGTTGTCTCTCAGCGAGCGTGCCTGCCAGGCGACCTTGATCACTCGGCATGCCGATGCGGCGGCCATCGCCTCGATCTTCTGGATGAGATCCGCGGGCCGCTGGTCGAAGTCGTGGCTGGAAAGGATCAGACCCGTGCTGGTCTGCTGCATCTGCCCCGGATGATCGACGATATTTTCGACGCTGCTGCGCAATGTGTCCGACCGCTGATAGGTGGCCAGTTCCACATCGATGTACGTCGGGGCCTGGGCGCCGAGCGTCGCGGCGGCCCCGAGCAACGCCACGCGCTCGTCGTCGGCGCGGCCGCAGAAACCACCTTCCCAGGTCGGCCGACAGGTGACGATGCAGGGAAGCGCTGACCGCTCAACGAGTTGGGCCACCTGCGAAGGTTCCTCCGTGAACCGGTCGATGCGGAACTCGACAAGATCCGCGCCCATTTCGGCGGCCCGGGCCGCGTCGCGAACGCCCTGATCAAGACTGAGAACGTGAATGGCTACGGCCAAGCTTGTCATGGCAATCGTATACTATCGCCGTCGCTGAATGAGCGGCGATCGGGAAACAACACATGCCAACGATTCGACCCATTGCCGCCATCTGTTTCGCCGTACCGGCCGGCGGCGACGTCTCGGGCCTGATTGCGCCGCCTTACGACGTCCTTGACCAGACGCAGAAGGACTTCCTTCTGCACCGCAACCCGCACAACCTGGTGGCGATCGATCTGCCGCACCTGCCGGCGAAGACCGTGGGTCCGGATGACGTCTACGAGAAGGCCGGCGTGCAGTTCGCCAAGTGGATCGATCGCGGCATCTTCAAACGGCGTGCGGAACCCTGCCTGTTCGTCTACCGACAGACGTTCGCGGTCGCCGATCAGACACATCGTCGCCTCGGCCTGGTGGCCGGCGTGCCGGTCGTGCCGCTGAGCGGCGCGGAACCGTCCGCTGGGGCGGAGGGTGGCGTGTTTGCCCATGAGCAGACGTTCAGCGAACCCAAAGAGGACCGTATCAAGCTGATGCGCGCCACACGGGCGCAGCTGTCGCCGATATTCGGTCTCTATCACGACCCGAAAGGTCGCACCAATCAGTTGCTGCTCGACATCACGCAGGACGAAAGCCCCGTGATGCACGGCACGACGGCGAACGACGGCGTGCTTCACGAGTTGTGGAGCGCCGCGGCCCACACGAAGGCGCTCGTCGAAGCGATGGCCGATCGCGATGTCTTCATCGCTGATGGGCATCACCGCTACAACACGGCCGTTAATTACCTGGAGGAGCTGACCGCCGGCGCGGCGTTGCCGCCGGATCACCCGGCACGCTCCTGCCTGTTCGTGCTCGTGTCGATGCAGGATCCAGGAATGATCGTGCTGCCCACACACAGGGCTCTTGGGGGCATGCCGGACTTCGACTTCGAACGGTTCGTCGAGGCTGCGTCGCCACTGCTTCGGATCGAGCCGTTCTCGGGTTCGGACCTGTCGGCCCTGGAATCATCGCTGCCCGGGGCAGGGCCGCACGCGATGGGGCTGGTGCACCGCAAGGGCGGTCGCCTCGGACTGCACGTGGCGACCACGATATCTCAGGACCCGCTCGCCGAGGCGTTCGCCGAACGATCGGCGCCCTGGCGTCAATTGGACGTGGCCATTGTCCAGAACCTGATCGTCGAGCAGATCTGCCAGCCCACCTTCTGCCGCTGCGCCAAGGCGGTGAAGTGGCGTTTCCCCCACACGACGAAGCAGCTGGAACTTCAGGTTGACGGCGATGATTGTCAGCTCGGCGTGCTGATGCAGGCGACGCCGCTGGATGCGGTGCGACAGGTCAGCCAGGCCGGCGAGCTGATGCCGCAGAAGAGCACGTTCTTCTATCCGAAACTCGCCACCGGGATGGTGATCAATCCGCTCTGGTAGGTTTGTGTAAGATATTCCGTCACATGGATTTGAAAGGTGACAAGCCCCTCACGAGTTCGACGGACGAGCAACTCGTCCAACTCTATCGAATGGGGCGCTCCGAAGCGTTCGAATCCCTGGTCGAACGGTACCGCAACGAGCTTTACCACTTCCTCGTGCGCTTCACGGGGGGCAGGCAGTCGGCCGAGGACGTCTTCCAGGACGCCTTTCTGCAGGTGCACCAGTCGATCGATACGTTCCAGACCAACCTGCGATTCAAGCCCTGGCTGTTCACGATCGCGGCGAACAAGGCCAGGGATCACCTGCGGCGATCCAATAGACGGCCGCAGACCAGCCTCACGGTCAGCGCGGGTGCATCAGGTGAAGACCGGTCGATCCTGGATCTGCTCCAGGCCGATCTGGACCTCCCTGAGGAGCAGATCGAGAAGAAGGAGACGCAGGAGATGGTGCAGAGCGTGGTCATGGGCTTGCCCGACCATCTAAGGGAAATACTGATCCTCGCGTATTTTCACCAGGTTCCCTATAAGCAGATTGCCCAGACCCTCCACATTCCCCTGGGGACGGTCAAAAGCCGGCTTCACACGGCGGTCGGAACTTTTGCCAGCCATTGGAAGCAAAAGACCGAACCGAAGTAGCCAAGCCGCGTATGAAGTGGATATCCAAGATGGCAGTACCCGACAAACCAACTCCAGAAAGGGACCAGCCGGCATCGTCTCAGCCAGATTTGGTCCAGCTAAGCAGCGAGGACAGCCTGGTTCTCGACGCCCTGCTTGAGGCGCGTTTCGGCGACTACCTCCCTACCGAGGTCCCGACTCAGGCTCCAGGTCGTCCCAGCGATGCCGCGGGCCCAGACGCGGCTGCCAAACAGGCCCAAACCCGTCTGCGGGCGCAGAAGATGACCGCCGTCCTGGGCATGCTGGATCGGTATTCCGTTGATCCACCGCCGTCGGACCTCCTGCAGCGCACGCTGGACCGGGTCCGCGAGTCCGAACAACGCAAACGGTTTGCCTCTCAGATCGCCACACTGTCGCCGCCGACCACCGCCTTCAGGCTCAGCGATCTGGTCTCGGTCGCAGCCGCGGTGTTTGTCGCCGCCATTCTGGCCCTGCCCCTGCTCGCACGCTCGGAGGCCGACGCCAAGCGGGTCGCCTGTGCCAGCCACCAGGCCATCGCCGGGCGGGGACTGGCCCATTACGCGGCCGCAAACCAGCAGGCGCTGCCCCGCGGCGCGGTGAGGCCCAACTCGATCTGGTACCGCGTGGGCCCGGGAGCGATCGACAAGGACGGAATGTTTCAGTCGAACTCGGCCCATATTCGACTGCTAGTCCGACAAGGCTTCGTCCATCCGAACGCGCTTAACTGTCCAGGCAACAACGACGCACCCACCGACTCCTCTTCCGACGCCCCCGACTGGTCGAACTACGGCGAAGTCTCCTACAGCTACCTCAACCAGTTCTCTCCCATCCGCATTCGGATCGACCACTCACCTCATACGCCCGTCCTCGCCGACAAGAACCCGCAATTCGAGGTTCGAATCCTTCCGAATGGGCAACTTAAGTTCCAACACCGGAACATCGATCCGGACGCTGCAAGTGTTCAGCACGGTGGTACCGGCCAGAATGTCCTGCTCAAGTCCGGAGCGGTCGTCTGGTTGGTCAAACCGATGTCGCCGAGCACGGGAAATGCGACGACCGGCGACAACATCTTTCTGATGAAGAGCGTCAGGCAGTACCGCGGAACCGAAGCCCCCGACGACCCCGAACACGACGTCTTCCTTACCCCGTGATTCTTACCCCCTGAGTCTCACCCCTTGAGCCCGCTCGCACGGATCGGGCTCGAACCAAAAAACACAATCAGGCACGCACGACTTGCTCGCGGCTGAAATCGCTGTTATTCTCCGTTGCGAGGTGCGTCACCGCGACGTGTCGACGACCGACGATCCTGGTGGTGGCGCTGCACGGATGCCGCCTCGGACTCGTAGCCCTGAGACAACCCGATGAACCTTTGCTATCAGATCACGCCTGGTTGACGTTCGGTAAACCGTTACTGTCAGGGGACGCACTATTGGAAAAACTCGGCACGCACTGCATTCTGGAACTTTATGATTGCCCTAGGCACACGCTGGAGGACCCCGAGTCCGTCGCCAAAATCCTGGAAGAAGCGTCGCGACGGGGGCTGTCCACACTTCTGAACAAGGTCATCCACCGTTTTCATCCCCAGGGCGTCACCGCACTGGGCGTGCTGGCCGAGTCACACATCTCCATTCACACCTGGCCGGAACACGACTACGCCGCCGCGGATGTGTTTACCTGTGGCACCACCGCCAGGCCCGTCGAGGCCTGCCAATACCTTGTCGAGGCGCTGGGCGCGCGCAGTCACAACCTTCTGAAGATTGCCCGCGGCAACGGCGCCCCCAAACTGGAATTCGGTCTGGTTGACCGGACCGGTGACGACTCACAGACACCCGTCGGAGCAGGAGAACCCGGCTCATGCCTGGAACAGAGCATCGCACCCGCTTCTGGCTGAGCGAATACGACAGCGAGTGGGACATCATCCAGCACGGCGTAACCCGCGTGCTGGCCCACGCGATTACCGACTACCAGGAAATGCATATCGTTGAGGCCGGCCGCAACGGCACGGCCCTGGTGCTGGACGGCAACTGGCAGTCCTGCACGGGCGACGAGTTTCTGTATCACGAACCGCTGGTTCATCCGGCGATGCTGCACCATGGATCGCCGCGCCGCGTGCTCGTGCTTGGCGGCGGCGAGGGCGCCGCGCTGCGTGAAGTGCTGCGATGGAAGACCGTCGAGCAGGTCGTCATGGTCGACATCGACGGCCAGGTCGTTGACGCGTGCAAATCTCACCTTGCCGAGATGCACCAGGGCGCCTTCGACGATCCAAGGACCGAGCTGGTCATCGGCGACGCCGTGGACTACCTGGAAACGACGCAATCGACATGGGACGTCGTGATCTGCGACCTGTCCGACCCGATCGAAGACGGCCCGTCCTTCAAGCTGTTTACAAGAGAGTATTTCGAAATGGTGGCCCGCATCCTCGCGGACGACGGGGCGATGGTCATCCAGGCCGGCCCGGTGGGGCCGGCGGATATTCAGACGCACGCGTGCCTGGTTCACACGCTCGGCGCGGTGTTCGGGCATGTATGCTCCTACACCACCCACCTGCCGACGTTTGCCGTCCCCTGGGGCCTTGCCCTCGCATCGAACAAGCCGATCAACGAAAGCCCGAATCCTCGCGCCATCGACGCGACGCTCAAAGAAAAGACACGCGGCGGCCTGAGAATGTTCGACGGCCGGACACTGCTGGGAATGCTGCAAGCGCCAAAGCACATCCGCGAGGCGATCCGACGCGAGACGAAGGTGTTCACGCTCGAGCAGCCGGCGAAGTATCCCGGGAGGGGAATGGTGGTGAAGGGGACCTAGTTACTTCACCGCGCCCCTCTTCTCGTACTCGATCCCCCTATTATCCCGCTGAACTGACGACAGACGCTGTGACGCCCGGCTGTAGATCGTCAGGCGAATGCGAAATGGCAACCTATTTCGAGTACGAGTACAAGTACCGCTTCGCTGAGTACGAGTACGATCAAACCGATCTCTTTGTGCGAACGCTCTCCGCGCCCGGATACCTTCGCTTCATCAGGCGTCGCATCGCCCAGGCGCCGAGGCGCGGGGTTGCCGTCGTCAGGGCGAGACCTAAGCGGGCGCCGACGCTGGGCCAGACTTCGGGGCAGGGCCGCCGCAAACACTTCACGACGGCGCGGGCCACTCTCTGGGAGCTGTGAATCAGCGGCGCGGGCGTGTTGAGCAATTCGTCGCCGTCGCCGTTGCCTGATTCACGCCGCACGACGTCGAAGAACTCGGTCGCCGTGCCGATCGGGTGCACGCTGCTGACCAGGATGTTCTGTCCGGCCAGCTCGGCGCGCATGGCGCCGGCGATCGAGTCCTGGGCCGCCTTGGTCGCCGCGTAGTAGCCGTACATCGGCAGGCCGATCTCGCTGACCGCACTGGTGCAGATCAGGACGTGCCCGCTGCCAGCGCGGCGCATCACCGGCACCACGGCCTGGACGCAGCGCACCGTCCCCCAGAAATTCGTCTCGAAGATGTCGCGCATCCGATCGGCCCCGGTGTCGGCGATCGTGCTGAAGAGGCCGTAGCCGGCATTGGCGAACAGCGCGTCCAACCGGCCCAGGCCGCTGCACGTCGCATCGATCATGCGTTGCACCTGCTCGTCGCTCTGCACATCGCACACGACGACCAGGGCGCGCCGGCCGTGCCGCTCGACTTCGGCCGCGACCTGTCTGAGACGATCTTCGCGCCGCGCCGCCAGCGCCACGTCCATCCCCGCATCGGCACACGCCACGGCGGTGGCGGCGCCGATGCCCGAACTGGCTCCGGTGATCGCAATCACGCGGTCTTTGAGGTGGCTCGCCATGGTTGACGGTCGGGTCGCAATCATTCGCGTGAAGCTGAAGTTGTCACGCCGCGCTTCCAATGTAACATGGCCCGCGACGCACCGCCGTTAGCGAACAACACGACGTCACCACCATGACCGACGCAGAACTCATCGCGCGAATCAGCGAAACGGCGATTCTGCACGGCAACTTCACGCTCCGCAGCGGCCGGACGAGCCGCTACTACCTCGACAAGTACCTGTTCGAAACGCAGCCCGACATCCTCGCCGCTCTCGCCGAGCGCTTCGCGCGCCACGTGGACGATCGCGTCGACCGCCTCGCCGGCGCCGAGCTGGGCGGCATTCCGCTGGTGACCGCGACGTCGATTCGCACCGGCAAGCCCGCCGTCCTGATCCGCAACCAGAAAAAGGATTACGGAACATCGAAGCTGCTCGAAGGCACGCTGAACCAAGGCGATCGCGTCCTGATCGTCGAAGACATCGCGACCAGCGGCGGCCAGGTTCTCGAGGCCGCCAAAACCGTGAAAAGCGCCGGAGCCCGGGTGGCCAAAATCGTTGCAGTGATCGACCGCCAGGAGGGCGCGCGGGAACGCATCGAGGGCGCCGGGTACGTGTTCGATTCTCTATTCACCAGGACTGATCTGGGTATCGACGACTGATCACGGGGCAGGCGAGCGCCACAGGGGATATACTGCCGACTCTCAACAAACACACAGAAGGAGGCCAGACAATGGCGGCGACCACTTCAACGATGCTGGAACTCGGCGCGGCGGCCGCGGACTTCGCCCTTCCGGACACCGACGGCAACACCGTGACCCTCGCCGATTTCGCGGACCGCAAGGCCCTGCTAGTGATCTTCATGTGCAATCACTGTCCTTTCGTTAAGCACATCGCGGACGCACTGGCCGTTCTGGGCAAGGATCTACAATCCAAAGGCGTCGGCGTTATCGCCATCAGCAGCAACAGCGTGGCGGAGTACCCGGATGACGGTCCCGAGGCGATGAAGAAAGAAAGAGCCGCCCGCGGCTACGCCTTCCCTTACCTTTACGACGAGACGCAGGAAGTCGCCAAGTCCTACCGCGCCGCCTGCACGCCCGACTTCTTCCTCTTCGACGGCGATCAGGAGCTGGCCTACCGCGGCCAGATGGACGACAGCCGCCCGGACAGCGGCATCCCGGTCACCGGCCAGGACATTCGCGCCGCGGTCGACGCCGTCCTCATCGGCAAGCTCGTCCGGTCCGAGCAGAAGCCTTCCATGGGCTGCAACATCAAGTGGATCCCCGGTAACGAGCCGAAGTATTGACTGAAGCGTTGCAGCCCGACGCAACGCTGCCGGTTGAGCCGCCTCTTAAAGAAATCCCCGCCACGGGTCCGGACGGCTTCATGATGGGCGAGGCCGGCGGCCGCGCCGACGAGCGCCCCGTCCACCGCGTGACGCTCGACGCGTTCGCCCTCGGCACCTGGCCGGTCACCAACATCCAGTACGGCGCATTTTTGGAAGACACCGGTCACCCCCCACCGCCCGGCTGGGCGACGCGGCCGTTCGATCACCCCGACGCACCGGTCTGCGCCCCG
>CAUZBA010000088.1:0-10310 GCA_963577635.1 Phycisphaerae bacterium | reverse complement strand
TAGAACATCGGGGAGTTGGAATCAGTATTGCCACGCATTGTCTGGCCTCCATGCCGGTGAAGAGGCCCTGTCATAGCGCACGCGAGGGGTTTTGCAGCGGCCTGCTAGCCGCCAGTCAGGACGGCTTGCCAGTGTTGTTGATCCACACGGCATAGTTCGGCGCGGCCCTGACAGTGGTGCATCGTCAGTGCGATCACGATGCGGTCGGCGCCCCACAGGACGGGCACGAACCAGCCACAGTCCACGCGAGCCACTCGGCCTCGCTCGCCACCGATCGGACCCTCGAAGGTCAGGTAGCGACGCCGATGCGGCTCGATCTGTTCTACGCCCCAAGTGCCGGACACGGCCCATTCCCGGCTGTCTGTCTTCACCCGTCCGGCCCATAGGGGTGTACTATCCTCACGCCGGCTGCATGGATCGACCAGGAGCCAGTCGTGGTGGGTGCCGGACGGCATCACATGCTTCAGAAGCACGGTCGGGACGCAGAGGTTCATTCAGATTGTTGCCCTGTTCGTGGGGGCCGAGCACGACCGCACCGCACAGCCGCACGTCCACGAAACGCGAAAAGCGAGCGTTCAACGATACCTTGCCAAAGTGGAGCGGCGCAATTATCCTCTCGTCACGGCGTCGCCATGGAGGTCAACGTCCTGCCCGCCGGAAAACGTCGCAGCACGACCCATAGAGGATATCCCCGATGCCATGCATACGTCGCTCGACCGGACGGAACGGGATTCTCGCGCTGGCCGTTGCCGCGATCATGGCTGCCGGCGGCTGCCAGAGCGCGTCGTACCTGCGGCAGCGCGGCGTCGAGGCGTTTGAGGTCGGCAAGTACGAGCGCGCCGCGAAATTGTTCACGGCCGCGGCCGACAAGGACCCGAGCAACTGGTACACGCACTACTACCTGGGAATGGCGCATCTGAATCTTAATCGGCCGTTGGAGGCCCAGCTCGAGCTCGAGATGGCCGAGGGCGTGCGTCCCGACAACTCGGTGATGCCGCAGATTCTCGACGGCCTGGCCGAATCGATCTATCAGCAGGGCGACCCGGCGGCACTGTATGCGTTGCTGGCACGAGCCTGCAACCATTGGGGCACGACTTACGATTTTCTCAGGCAAGCGAAATACCTGGCCAAGATCGGCGACGCCGACAGCGCCAAGATCGCATTGCACAAGGCTACGTTCTTCGCGCCTGGCGACGATGTGACGCCTTACCTGGCGACCGCCGATTTCTACGAGTCGATCGGCGACGGGTCGAATGCCGTGACGGCCCTCCGCCGCGCTCTATCTATCGAGCCGGACAGCACGAAGATCAAGAGCCGCCTGCGCGACCACGGCGTCGTCCCCGGCCCGACCATCGTGCTACCGCCCGAACCGCGTTAGAGTAGATTAAGTTTATATGTAGCGTCCTGAGCTGGCTGTCCCGATGTACATCGGGAGCGTTGTCGTGCTGCATCGCCGACCCACTGCGGGCTCGCCTACCGGACAAACCATCGAATGGCGCATCGTGAGGATGCTCGCCGCGGCAGCAGCGTGTAGGGGTCGTAAAGCGTCAAGGCCACATAGCCGTCGTTGCGAACCATCACCCAACCAAAATCCCAGGCACGGCTGCGGTAGATCAACGGAATGCTCGGCCGAACGCGTACGAGCGGATAGGTGCCTCCGGTGAACTGGCGACTGTCGGTGCAGTAGTAATATGCGTGGAGATTGATGAACACCTCGTGGTCGATTCCGTCCTCGGCACCGTCGTCCAGATCGGCGCAGAGCCCGCGGATGCCAACCTTCATCTCGGCACCGACCTCGAAGGCCTTGACCAGGGAGTCCAGACTTCCGCCGCGAACCTCGCCGCGGTCGTCATGATCCAGAATCTGCTCCCAATCATCGCGGACGAAATAGCGAATTGAGTCGAATGCATACGTAAAAACGGTACTTGGCGCGTTCGTGTCCTTGTCGGCGCCGCCAAGAACGTTCATCTTCGGAAGGTCCGCGCCGAAATCGGGTGGATTCGGATTGGGTTCGACCTTCGACGGCGGCCCGTCGAGGTGAGGACGGGCAAAGGCCTGACTCGCGTCCTGGTTGTACATGAAGAAGGACAACGACGGGCGGGGCCCGAAACCCTCCGGCGGCTCGATGGGTTGGCGTTGCGTGATGATTCCCGCGCTCCAACGATCATCCAGGAGATACGTCACGCCGCGTTGCGCGACCTCACGAATCATCTCCGGGTTTCCGGACGACGCGTCGATGTGTTCGCTGTGACGAAATTCGGTGTAGATGCTCAAGTCCGCCGCCCGCCGAATCGCGACATTCAGCTCATCGGTGCTTCCGGCGACGACGTTCTTGTTCGCGTCGTATTCAATCGCACACGTCCAGGGCGTCATGGGTGCTCCTCCTGCGGATCAGGCGACGCAGGGCGATCGCCTGATGAAACGGGCTGCGCGTCGTTGCGCGGTGCGGACGCCAGGCTGAGCGTAGTACGCGGCGACTCTGATCTGTGACTTGTCCCTTACGCCGGATAATTCGTCTTCTGCTGCCAGTCCAACTCGTACGTTCCCGGGATGCCGTGGTACTCCCTGGGAAAGTCGTAGTCTTTTCGCAGTGGATAGCCAATCCAGTCTTCGGGCAGCAGGATACGGCGCAGGTCGCGGTGGCCGTCGAATACGATGCCCATCAGGTCGAACGCTTCGCGCTCGTGCCAGTCTGCCGCGGGCCACAGGTCCATCACCGACGCGATATGCGGGTCGTCGCGGTCCACGAAGACCTTGACCGCGAACCAATGGTCACGCTGCGTGGCGTAGAGGTCGTAGACGGCGCAGAGCTGATTGTCGGCGACGTAGTCGACTGCGGAGAGGCAGCCCAGCCAGTCGAATGCGAGCGATTCGTCGCCGTGAAGAAATTCCGCGATCGCCCGCCAGTGCTCCGCGGTCGTGTGAATGCGTGGGTGCCGGTCGTCCGGCAGCGACTCGGTCACCGCGGTGCCGAACCGCCTGGTCAGTGTTGCGGCAATCTGGGTCGAATCCATGGAATCCTCGAGCAAAGGCGATCTGCCGTCCGCATCATAGTTTAATCGTCGCGACGCTCAAGTGCGGAACGGTAGCAGCCACTGCGCCGACAGGATTCGGCGGCGGCGCGGCGCGGCGTCGGGCACCGCGGCCACGGGCTCCCGGGCCGTGCCGTGGCCGGCGCGAAACGCGTCGAGCATCTGGTCGGCGAGACGGTCGGCTTCAATCTCGGTGTTGCGGCCGGCGATCTGTCGTGTCCGGCGCAGGAAATGAAACGATTCATGGGCGACGATCCAGATGATGCCCTCATCGATCGTCGCGACGCGCGTGCGGCCGATGACGCGGTACCACTGGCGACCGGTCCGTGTATCGATCACGTGCCGGCCGCGCCGGCAACCGCGCGGAGCGCGGGGGAACGTGCCGTCGTGCCGCGCATACATCGGTGGCTTGCGAGTCACGATCTGGCAGGGGAATGGACCGGGAACCTGGCAACTGATTCGATAGTTCGGCTGGCCGTCGCCCGGATACCAGCATCTGCCGTAGACGCCCTCGTAGCGGCCGCGGCCGCGATCGATGCGGAACCATTGGACGCTTGACGTGTCGAATCGCCCCAGGTACCACCGCGCCCATCCGAGTCCGGCGTCCGCGGTCTGGTTACCGAGTTTGATGATCCAGCGCATGCGTGTTGGAACCTTGGAGTACTCCAGCTCTCCATCAATCCAACGTTCCGCTCCTCGTCAGGATACCCCTGCTTCGACCCTCGCCAGCAGGTTGGCCTCTTCGAGGCCAGCAAGCTCGGGTCGGTCCGGCTTCAACCGGCGCGGGCGCCCAGAGATCACGTGCAGCGCGTAGTTCGGCTGGATCGCGTGCAGTCGATCGATCCATTCCCGCGGCTCGAAGCCCGCCAAACGAGCGGTGCGCCGGTTGTATTCAATGATCAGCAGTGGGGCGTTCTGGCGGTTCAGCAGGCTGCCCATTCCCTCGACGGCCAGGGGTTCGGCGCCCTCGACGTCGAGCTTGATCAACCGCGGTGTCGTGCCGCGCAGCGTCTCGTCGAGGCGCAGCGTGGGCACGGTGGCGGACTGGGCACTCGCGTTATCGGGGTCGAACAGCGACGAACAGCCATGATTGCACGTTGCGCCGCGAAACAAGTGGATTCGTGCCGCGCCGGCGCGGTCCGACAGGGCCGCGGCGTGGACGTGGACACGGCGGGTCAGACCGTTGCGGGCCAGGTTGGCTTCGAGGCGGGCACGGTTTTGCGGTTCGGGTTCGAAGGCGTCAACGCGTCCACCCGGGCCCACGCAGTGTGCTGCGATCGCGGTGAAATAGCCGATGTTCGCCCCGCCGTCCACGAAGTGGTCGTCGGGACGCAGCGATCGCCTGATCAGCCGGGCGACGTCAAGCTCGTACAGGCCGAACGCCATGCAGCAGTCAGGATAGGTCGAGAGGTCCAGATCGAATCGCAGGCCCTCGGAGGTCGGAAATTCCGCACGCCAGCGTTGCCGCGGGATCAGGCGGCGGCTCATGCGCGCCAGCCGGTAAGTGCCGCGTCCGTTGAAGGCGACCCGGCCGTAAGTGCGCAGCGCCGCCCCGATGATTGACGAAGGAATCGACGACAACGTCATACGGTGGCAGGAGCCGGAACCGGCAGGTCGTGCGCCTTCGCGTCGCGCTTGGAGCCCTTGGGCAGGCCGATCGTCTGGGAAGCGATCTTGTCCTGAAGCCGCATCAGTCCTTCCTGAAGCGCCTCCGGCCGCGGCGGGCAGCCCGGCACGTAGATGTCCACGGGAACCACCAGATCCACGCCCTTGACGACGTGGTAGCCGTACTTGAAGTATGGACCGCCGCCGACGGTACACGCGCCCATGGCCATGACGTACTTCGGGTCAGGCATCTGGTTGTACAGGCGTCGAACCCGTGAAGACATCTTGTAGGTGACCGTCCCGGCGACAATCATCAGGTCGGACTGCCTCGGCGTCGCGCGGAACGCGCCGGCTCCGAACCGGTCCACGTCGAATCGCGCCGCGGCGAATGCCATCATCTCGATCGCGCAACACGCCAGGCCGAATGTCATCGGCCAGATGCTGCTGCGGCGTGCCCAGTTGATCGCCCAGTCCAGGCTGGTAATGATCAACCCCTCTTCGAATCGGTTTTCGATCCAGCTCATGACGCGTTCCTTGTCCTTGACGCCCTCATTGTATCGTCGCCCGCAGCGCGGAGCTAATAGTCGTCGTCATATCGGTCACCGAGCGTGATTGTGCTACATTCGACGATGCCGTGGTCAGACGGCCTCCAGACGAGGATTTGCAATTGAACACCGCGCCGCGGCCCGTTGTCGCGACTACCGTGACCATGTGCCTCGCAGGCGTCGCGGTGATGGCGGTGCTGCTGGGCCACGGCTTCCACGAGCCGCCCCTGCCGTTCTGGGCGCTGCGCGCCCTTGCCCTGTTGTCATTCGGAGCCTCTCTGGCCGTCGTCCGGCTCAATCCGAGTCGTCCGCAGGGCGAAAAAGGTGTCAGGAACCTCTTGTACGAAGCACCCTTCGGGCCGCTGCGGCAAAAGGTTTCTGACACCTTTTTCGCCCTCAGCGGATCTGCCGGCATTCTGGGAGCAACCGACCTGGTGCCGGGGGCATGGGTCCTGTTCGAGATGTCGCTCGTGCTTCTGCTGGTCGGTGCGTGGTCGAAGCTGAACCTCGCCCTGTCGCGATCCGTCACGGCGTGCGTCCTGCTGGTCCCGTTCAACTTTCTCCTTTTGATTGCTGCGGGCACGCTGGTGCTCAAAACACCCGAGGCGCTGCGTATCGTCACGGAGAATCCCCTGGCACTGCGCGATCCGATCGGAGGGAAGATGAAGTGGCTGGACGCCCTGTTTACGATGACCAGCGCCGTGTGTCTCACCGGGTTGACCGTGCGCGACATCGCTCAATTCTCCGGTTTCGGTCAGACGGCCATCGTCCTGTTCATCCAGGTGGGCGGCTTGGCCGCGGCCGTGGCCGGCTCGGTCCTGATCGTGCTGCGGGTTCCTGCGGCGCCCGACGGCGACAGCCGGGGGCCGAGGAGCCGGTTCGACAGCGGTCACGCGCGGCGGATCACATCGCTGGTCGCGTTCGTCGTCACGGTGACACTGGTGTGCGAGTTTGTCGGCGCCCTGGCCATGATGCCCCTCTGGCCGCGGGCCATGGCGTGGAGTGATCGGATGGTGGCAAGCCTGTTCCACTCGATCAGCGCGTTCTGCAACAGCGGTTTCGCGCTTCCGGTGGACAGCCTTCAATCACATCGTCATTCGATGCTTTCCCATCTGGTCGTCGCACCGCTTGTGCTCGTTGGCGGGCTGGGTTTCCCGGTGCTCAGGGAACTATGGCGGGCCGTCCCGCCGCGCGGGTTGCGGCGCGTCACGGGCGCGCCGTTGAGCACGCACAGCCGAGTCGTGCTGGCGATGACGTTCGCTCTATACCTTTGCGGCACGGCGGCTTTCGCAGTGCCGCATTTGATGTCGACGGCCGCGAATCAGCCTGTTTCGGCGGCCCTGTCCTGGCAGCGAATCGGGGGTGCAATCGCCGACGGCAGCTTCATGTCGCTCAGCGCCCGATCCGGCGGCTTCACGACCGTGCCGACGGACGGGCTCGAACCCGCCGCCGAAGTGGTCCTGATGACACAGATGATCGTGGGTGCCTCGCCTGGCGGAACCGGCGGCGGGATGAAGACCACCGTCGTGGCTCTGCTGCTGATCGCCGCGGCAAGGTTGCTGGCCCGGCGCCGCGGGGATTTCCCGGTCCTGATCCCAGCGAGTCTGCTTCTGGGCGCGTGCGCCGTGGCCCTGTTTTTCGGGGCACTGATCGCGGTCGCCACGACGCTGTTGTGCGTCAGCGAATCGATCCCTTTGCGAAGAGTGCTGTTCGAATCCGTCAGCGCCGCGGGCGCGTCCGGATTGTCCAGTGGTATCACGGCCCAGTTGACCCGGTTTGGAAAGGTGGTGATCATCGCGACGATGTTTCTGGGTCGCGTCGTCCCGCTGATGATCGCGTTCGTCGTCGTGTGTGGCGGCAGGCGGGGTGAGATGGGTGGCGATCAAGAGGTGTTGATTGGATAAGCGGAAAGGCACGCAGGCACGAGGGCACAAAGGGTTGCGGCATGGTGACCGGTCCTTCTAGACGAAACTTTCTCTGTCTTTGATTGGTCTACACGATGTCGACAAGGCATTGCGTCTCGCGACGGGGAACAAGCCATTCCGTCGCTCGCTCATCACTCGCGACGGCGCTCGCGACGGCCCCCTTCGTGCCTTCGTGCCTTAATGCCTTAATGCCTTAATGCCTCCACATCTTTGAACCAACGCACCTCTTTCGAACCCGACCTTGCTGAACGAGATCCGAACATGAACATTGTCATCTGTGGTGCCGGAGAGGTCGGCAGGCACGCCGCCGCCGTTCTTGGCGAGGACGGGCACGACATCACGATCATTGATCAGGCCGCGGGAACACTGGCCGCGATCGAGGAGATCATGGACATCCGGACGCTGCGCGGCAACGGGGCGCAGGCGGACGTCCTGCGCGAGGCGCTGGTCGATCAGGCCGACCTTTTCATTGCCGCGACCAACATCGACGAGATCAACCTGCTGTGCGCCTCGGTCGCCAAGGGGGTGGGGGTCCGCCGATGCATCGCCCGCGTCCACCACAGCGCCTACTTCGATCAGCGCGGTTTGCCGTACGGCAGCCACCTGGGCATCGACCACCTGGTCTGCCCGGAACACGTCACCGCCGAGACGATCGCCCAGTCGCTGCGCAATCCCGGCGCGACCGCCGTGGAACGATTCGCCCGGGGATTCGTCGAGATGCAGCAGTTTAACGTCACCGCGGATGCCAAGGCGGTGGGCAAGAGCCTCGCCCAATTGCGGTTACCGGCAACCGCCCGGCTGGCCGCGATCAAGCGCAACGGTGGCGCGTTTATCCCCGCGGGCGAATCCGTGGTCGAGGCCGGTGATGCGGTCGTGCTGGTGGGCGATCCGCCTGCATTCGAGTCGGCGCAAAAACTGTTCACCACCGGCACGACGCGTCGGCGTCACGTCGCGATCATGGGCGGGACTTCCATGGGCGTGTGGCTCTGCCGCGCATTGAAAAGTCGCCATTTCGCCGTGAAGCTGTTCGTGGCCGACCGCGCGCGGGCCGAGGAGCTGGCAGAGAAACTCGAATGGGTGACGGTCCTGTGCGCCGACCTGAACGACGAGGCGATTATCGCGGAGGAGCACGTTCACCAGGCAGACTCGTTCGTGGCGTTGACCAGCGACGACGAGCACAACATTCTCTGGGCGGCGCGGGCCAAGAGCATGGGGGCGCGATCCGTCGTCGCCGTCCTTCAGCGAACGACGTATATGCACCTGCTGGAACACGTGGGAATCGACTCCGCGTACAGCCCCCGGGTGACGGCGGTCACGCAGATGCGGGAGCTGATTGACGATGCGCCCTTGCGCCAACTGGCTTCGCTGGCCGCGGGCGTCGCCGACGTCTATCAAGTCAGAGTCGGCAGCACCGCGACGATCCTGGGTACGCCCCTGCGCGAAGTGGTATTTCCGGAATCGATCATCATCGCAGCGATCGAGCGCCGCGAGGATGTGTTCGTCCCCGGTGCCGACGATTCGATCAATCCCGGTGACCGCTTGGTCATCGCCGGTCCGTCCGGCATCGGTCCCGACCTGAAAAAGGTGTTCGGGATCGAATGAACATGCGATGAGTCGGGCGGCACGCACCGGCTTGCGGCCTGATGACTCCTGACTGCTCACCCACATGAACATCCGCTTTGTAGTCCGCCAGATCGGCCTCCTGATGCTGGCGCTAAGCCTGTCGATCCTGGCCGTGGCCTGTCAGGGCGCCGTGCAATGGTTTCGCGATGCCGCCGGCTCGGACCTCGCAGCCACGAAGGCGCTGCTGTGGACCGTCGCCATCGGCGCGGCCCTCGGCACGATGTTCTGGTTCGCCGGTCGCGGCGGCGATTCGCGCCTAGGCCGCCGCGAGGCCCTTCTGCTGGTGGCCGTGATCTGGCTGTTCGGTGCGGCCGTTGCGGGTCTGCCCTTTCGACTTTGGGCCCTGACGGCGATGGCCGATTCACCCGGTCATCCGTTCCATTCGTTCGTCGACTGCTACTTCGAGGCAATGAGCGGTCTGACCACGACCGGCGCGACGGTCCTCGGACACGCCGGACACATGATCCGTGATCTTCCCGAGGGTCTGCTGTTGTGGCGGGCGCTGACCCATTGGCTCGGCGGCCTGGGGATTGTCGTCCTGTTCGTCGCCGTGCTGCCCACGCTCGGTGTCAGCGGCAAAAAACTGTTCCAGATAGAAGCCCCGGGCCCAAAGGCGCCAGGTGTTCGCCCGCGCATCGGCGAGACGGCGCGCACGCTCTGGATAATCTACATGGGGCTGACGGTCGCCGAGATCATCAGCCTCTGGGTCGCGGGTTCAAGCCTGTTCGACGCGACCTGTCATACCTTTGCGACACTCGGCACTGGCGGATTCAGTACGCAGGATTCCAGCATTGGAGGTCAGAACCTGACGTCGCAGATTATCATCCTGCTGTTCATGGTGGCGGCCGGCGTGAATTTCGGCCTCTATCACCAGATGATCCACGGCCACTTCCGGCGTGCCTGGTCGGATCCGGAACTTCGACTCTATCTTGGGATCCTCGTCGTCTCATGCATCGTTGTGATCGCGGCCATCGCACATCAGCCGATCGCCACCACGCAGTCGCCCGAAACGCCCCTTGACCCGCAGTGGGGCAGCGCCGCAGTGCACGGTGCGTTCCAGGTTGTGGCCATCCAGACTGGGACGGGTTTCTGTACAGCCGACTTCAACGGTTGGGGCTTCGTGGCTCAGGCAGTGCTGGTGACGCTGATGTTCGTCGGAGCATCGTCCGGCTCCACCGGCGGCGGCATCAAGGTGATCCGCGTCCTGATCGCGTTCAAAGTGATGATTTATGAAATCGAACGCGTCTTTCGTCCCAGCGTCGTGCGCACGGTCAAGGTCGGGAAGATGAAGGTGGACGACGACCTGAAGCTGGCCACGCTCGTTTACATTATGAGCATCGCCGTCCTGTTTCTTCTGGGGGCCGTGATCATCATGATCCTGGAGCGGAACAATCCATTCCTCGCCGGGCAGGGAATCGATTTCACGACGGCCGCGACCGCCAGTGCCGCGACACTGAACAACATCGGTCCGGGCCTTTCCCGCGTCGGTGCGATAGAGAACTACGGCTGGTTCAGCGCCTCAGGAAAGCTGGTTCTGTCCATGCTCATGGTTCTCGGCCGCCTGGAGATGTACGCGATCC
>CAUZBA010000087.1:0-10326 GCA_963577635.1 Phycisphaerae bacterium | reverse complement strand
ACTCCAAGGCCTCCTGCCCAATGACGGCTCCGGCTGCCACGCTGGCCACCGTACAACCGCCATTCTCAGCAAGACCTCTCTGGGGGTGCCGCACTTTTGCTCCGCCCTTCACAGCCGCCCGCTAAACCGCCTGATGGTCGCGACCGATCATAATATGGCGATTATCGAAATTCTGAAGTACCGATAGCCGAGAAACGTCGCTGGAGGGGTCCCCAGGCGTGACTGACTTCCTCGAGGATACGAACGAACCTGCGTCCAGGGCGGTTAAACCGCGCCATTCGCTGCAGCGCAAGATGTGGGGATGGATGGTGCTCGTCGCGTGCCTGCCCCTGGGTACGTCGATGGTGCTGTTCAGCACGTTCATCTGGAACTACGTATCCAGTGAACACCGGGATGACGGTGCCATGCTGTCGCACGTTCTTGTGTCATCCCTCACGGGTCGTGTTACCCGGGACTGGACGCGCCGCCACGGAGAGCTGCTCGACAGCCTCAGCAAAGACGAACGCATCGCGTTTGTGCTGGTCACCGGTCCGAACGGCAAGATCCTGCACGCCGGCCTCTTCGACTCGGACAACTGGAACGAATACGTCAAGACCCAGAAGAACTATGCGACAAAAGGCGCGGTCGAGATGAGCCAGTCGGCCAGCCTCGATCGGTACGCGACCGGCCTGCTCGTCCGCACGGCGCCGATCTTCAATCCTCCGCTCAATTTCGGTGAGGGATTGGAGAACATCGCGCACAATAATCGCAAGCTCGAAGGAGCCGTCGTGCTGGGACTGCGTGATCCGAAGATCGCGACGGTATTGCGAGACTTCCAGTTGGCGCAGATCGCGATCGTGCTCGGCGCTGGCGTGATCTGTCTTCCCCTGGCTCGCATGTTGATGCGCCGATGGATGAAGCCTCTGGATGCGCTCGTGAACGCCACCCGTCGGATCGCCACGGACCCGGTTCCGAAACCGGTGGTCGTCGTCTCGAAAGACGAACTGGGATACCTGGCATCCATGTTCAACGAGATGGCGGCGAAAGTGGCTGCGCACCGTCGCGCCATGGTCGATGCCAACACCTCCCTGGAACAGAAGGTAGCTCAGCGAACCAGTGATCTGAATGAGAAAAACAGGCAACTCGATCTGATGGCATCGACGGATCCCCTCACCGGGCTGGCGAATCGCCGAGCGTTCGGCGAGGTGATCGAAAAGCGTTTCACCGCCGCGATGCAACGCAATATCGACCTCGTCTGCCTGATGATCGACCTCGACGGGTTCAAGCAGCTTAACGACGCCGCCGGGCACGAGGTAGGCGACAAGATCCTGGTGATGGCGGCCCGGGTGCTCGTAGACAACTGCCGCGACACCGATCTGGCGGCGCGTCTGGGCGGCGACGAATTCGTCGTGCTGCTGCCCGAGGCCGATCAGGGTTCGGCCCACTCGATCGGCGAACGGATCGGCGCGGAGTTTAGGGAAGCGGCGGCGGGCGCAATCACCGAACTCGGTATTCAGGCGAGCGTCACGATGAGCATCGGCCTGGCGAGTCGTCGCGCGAGCCTGCCCGAATCCTGGGAGCAGCTGCTGAACCATGCCGACCAGGCGCTTTACTGTGCAAAGGACGCCGGCAAGGCGCATCTCGAAATCTACAACGACTCACGGGCGGCCTGATGCACGCGAATACGTGGTGGGGAATTCAATGAAAATCGGAATCGACAGCACGAAACTCAGAGCCAGGGGCAGTCGTGCGATCAGTAGGTTTCACAAGACACCGCTACCGATCGGCATCGACCTCGGCACCCAGGGCATTAGGATGCTTCAGTTTCAGACTGAGCCGGACGAGTCGCTCGCGGTGGTCTTCGAAAACCGCCAGATCCCCAAGACCGCCGATGGCGATGAGAACAGGCACCTCGACACGATCGCGATCGTCAAGGACGTCACCAAAAACGTCTACTACGATCGTCTGTGGCGTCAGGTCAACGAAAACCTCGGACACGGCGAGCAACTTTCCGACACACTGTTCAAGTCTACGCTGTTTCCGGAATCCGTCGCGCAGATGATTTACAGCGGTGAACAGGCTGGACGGTTGGGCGATGTGTTCGGCCGCGTCGCCAATTTCGCGGAAGACGAGTTCGATCAGGCGGTGAAGAATGCGACGCAGTTTATTGAACCGGTGATGATCGTGGTCATGGGATCCATGATCGGATTTATCGCGATTTCGCTACTTCTTCCGATCTTCAGCGCCGGCAAGGTGATATCGGGAAACTAGCGGTTTTTCGAATCGTCCCTCACACGAAGCATCACTACGATTCGCTGTGGGGTGAAGGAGGCTTGAATGTCCACGGCGGGTCGACAGGATGCACTTCTGAATGTGCGCGTCCTTGACCAGGACGTCGTCAACGACGTCGCACAGCAGTTGCAGACGCTGATCGACCACGCCGCCGCTGCGGCGCGGTCTCTTGACGAACGGATTGCCGCGAGCCAGGCGTTGGGGCAGAACGCCGCAACCGCCACCGACGGACTCGAGCAGCGGTTGGAACTGGGCCTGCGCCTGCTTAAGCAACTTGAGAAGAAGGCCGAAAACGTCGCACCGGTTCTCACTGAGCTTGATCGCCGTGCGGCTGACAGCGAGCAGGCGAGCGGCGCGCTCGCCGGCCAGCTCGAGCAGTTTGGCGGCGAGGTTGGTGAGGTGATGGATCGGATGGACGCCGAACGATCGCGCGTCGATCAGATCGTGACTCGTCTGGAAGAACACAGTGCTCAGTCGCAAGCGGCGCTCGACCGGGCGATCCAGAATCTGGAGTTGCGGCATCAGGACAGTGAGGCGGCGCGCCGACAGATCGATCAGCAGGTGGTACAGCTCCATGCCCAGGCGCACGCGGCGACCGAAGATTTGGAGGCCCGCAGGCATGCGGCCAGCGAGGCGAGCGACGTCCTGCGGGACATGCTCGTAAATCTTCAGCACCAGGTTGAATCCGTGATGGGTCGCGTACAGAAGCAGCACAACGTGGTGCAGGCCGACTGTGCGGCCGTCGACGCCAAGGTTGCCGGCGTTCATTCGATGGTTGACAACGCCGTCCGCCAGCTCGACGAGCGGGGGGAAAGCGCCCGGTCAGCGTCGGTGTCTCTGGATGAAAATCTCGAACGCATCGAGACGCGCCTCGACGAAGCCACCTTGGCAATCGACCGCGGCACCGGACAGTTTCAATCGCAGTTCAACGCCGCGGTAATGTGTCTGGATACGAACAAGCGGCAGATCGAAAAGTCTTCGGAATCACTGGACGAGCGTGTCGCCCGGATCGGATCTCAGGTTGAGACTCTCGCGGACGAAGTGGCTCGTCAGCAGGGCGCCGTGTCAAAGATCGAAGGCCGTGCCGAGTCCGCGTCCGACGCGGTGGAACTGCGCGTTACGTCGGCGCTGAAAGGCCTCAACGAGCGCGAGCGAGCGCTGACCACCCTGGATGAGAAAACGCAGACGCGGTGTGACGAGGTCATGACCGCGGTCAACGCCACTGTGCGCGACGTGGACGAACGCGTCGGGCCGGTCGTCCGCGGTCTGGACGAACGCATCGACACGTTTAATGCGCGCCTTGACGGCGCCGTGGAGGCGCTGGGCAACCGGGTGGACGACTCCGGCAGGCGGACGCAGGGCCAGATCGATTCTTCGATCAGGCAACTGCAATCTCTGCGGGACGATGCCGAATCCTCAATGAGCAGCCTTCTCACGCATGTGGATCGCATTCAGCAGTAGATCACACAGGCCGTGTCCGATCTGGAGGAACGCAAGCGGCTCTCCGACGCTGCGACCGAGTCCGTCCGGGATGCATCGGCGCGGATGGAGACGCAGCACAAGACGACTCAGGACCGGATCGATTCGGAAATTGAGACGATGGCCTCGCAACAGAAGGCCGCGGACGCATCTCTGGACAATCTGAAGTCGCAGGCTGCAACCTGGAACAATCAACTGGCGCGGGCTGGATCCGACCTTCGCCTGCAGGCCGACAACGCGATTGCCTCGATCCGGAACGAAGAGAAGGAGGCCGGCCGGTCGTTGGAGCAGGCCAAGAACGGCCTGGCACCGATCGTCAACGAATTGAACGCGCGCGTCGAAGAATTCGAGGCGCGTCTCCGCGGTGCGGCGAGCGACCTGGAAGCGGGACTCCTGTCGCGTGGACGAGACGCGGACGAGTGGATCGATTCGGCCATTACGAATCTGGACGCGTTCCGCGGCGAACTGGATACGTCGGCACGCGATCTTGTGGAGCGCGGCGACACACTGAAGCGTCAGATCGATACCGCGACGGCGCAGATTCGTGAGCAACAGCAGCAGGGAACATCCGCGATCACCGGTGTCCGCGACGAGGCCGGGCGCATGGACGCCGCGCTGCAGGCGCTGCAATCCCGCATCGATCCGATTAACGGCGAGTTGGACCGGCGCGTCGAGGCATTCGAATCATCGATGACCGGTGCCGCCGAAGCGCTCGAGCAACGAATAGACACGAACAGCCGTTCGGCCAATGACCGCATCGACGAATCCATGGCGCAATGGCGTGAACTGCAGGACAATTCGGAGGCCACCGCCCGTCATCTCGAGACCCAGGAAACGCAGCTGCAAGACCAAATGTCGCAAGCCGGAGCGGACCTGCAGCGGCAGAAGGAGGAAGCCGAGTCGGCGGTTGTCGAGCTGCGCCGACAGGCCGATCAGGCCCAGTCGGTCGTGGACGCTCTGGAAAATCGCGTGGAGCCGATCATCAGTGACCTGGATCGGCGCGTCGAGGCCTTCCTGGCGTCGCTGGACGGTGCGGTCGAGGCGCTCGGGTCGCGCATCGACTCCAAGAGCCGTGCCACACAGCAACAGATTGACGAGGTGGTATCGGAATTGCGCACCTTCCAGAAAAGCACCGATTCCTCGGCACGCCAACTGGCGGAGCAGCAGGGCCAGTTGAAGAATCAAATGGCCAAGGCGCGCATGGATCTGGGGCGCGTGAAGAAGCAGGCCGAAGAGGCGATCTCCTCGCTGCAACGGCGTTCGGACGACATTAAATCGATCGTCGGGTCCGCCGCCGACCGATTGGATGCTCGATTTTCTCCCGCGATGGACCAGATTGCTACCTGCACGAACGCCCTGACCGAACTGGAATCCACGGTCGACGCCCGATTCGCCGAAGCCGGAAATCGGATGACCACGGCCGTGACCGAGGTTCACCAGCGTGTCGAACCCATGGTCCGGGAGCTGGAAGCGCGGCTCGAAGCATTCAAGTCATCGACGGACGGGTCAGTATCTGAATTGCAGCAGCGCATCGACACGGAGGTCGAGCAGATGGGCAACCGCATCGGTCCGGCGATCGAACGCCTGGGAACCGACCGTGCCGCGTACGATCAGGTGGACGCCCGGATCAACGAGTGCGAACGCGCGCTACGTGGTGCGATCGATGGGGCGATCGAGCGATTCGAACAGCGCCTCACTACCTCGGCGAACGATACCGAATCGCTGCATGAGTCGTTCACCGCGTTGAAATCACAAGTTGATTCCTGGCGCGAGTCGTCGCAGGGTACGCACTCCCTGGTGTCCTCGGCGCTGTCGCGTCAAGATCAGGTGCAGAAGAAAACGTCAGATTTCGACCGGGAGCTGGCCGACCTGCGGGCGCTGATTGACCAGAAAGTCCAGTCACTGGAGGGGGCGATTGACGCGAACGCAACGCCGAAGCCCGAAGCCGAAGCCGGCAGGCGCGGGTCCGACAATGCCGAGGTCGATCGGCGTCTCGATGGCCTTCGTGAGCAGTTTGTGGGGCAGATGGCCGATCTCGACGGGCAGGTCGCCCAGATCCGCGACGGCCTGGCGCGCATGCACGAGACACTGGAACGGCCCATCGAGGCTGCCGGCGATCTTGGACGGTGCGGTCGGCGAAATCGGAACGACCGTGGATCGCCGCTTTAAACAGATGCATGCTCAGATCGCATCTGCAATGTCGAGTCTGGAGCAGCAGCAGGATGAGTTGCGCCAGCGCATGAATTCCGAAAATGAAGACGACGCCGAGAAGCTTAATAATCAACAGCAGGTCGTGTCACAACTCGCTGAGCTGAATAAACATCTGGCGCAGCTGCGGACCGAGATGAACGCGGTCGAATCCCGTGTCGAACCGCTTGCCGGCGCGATCGATGATCGTACAGCGTCATGGCAAGCCCGACTGGACGATGCTCTTAACGAGTTGAATACCGTACTGGATCGCCAATTCGAGCAGACCGGTTCTCAACTCGAGTCTGCGGCGGGATCACTGCAGCAGCAGGTCGGCCCGCTGGCCGACCTACTGGAGTCGGCGCGCCGCACCACCGAACAGGCCGTGGCCGCCCTGCAGCAACAGGTGGACAATCTGCGCCGCCACTACGAGTCAACTGCCGATGACAGCGCCACAGCGTCACAGCTGACCGAACTTCACGCGGAGCTCGACCGGGTGAAGTCGGCGCTGGGCACTGTAGAGTCCCGCGTCGATCCGATTGAGAACGATCAAGACCAGAACAGGCTCAGTGTCGAAAGCGCCCTGACCGCGGTTGAGCAGCACGCCTCGACGGTGGCCGCGCTGCAGGATCGCGTCGTCTGCATCCAGTCGGATCTGGAGGCTACGTCGGAGAAGCTCGAGAAGCAGGTTGACCCAACAGTCCGCGATCTGGACGCGCGCGTCGGTGAGTTAGCCACGCGCCTGGAGACGGCGCTGACGAATGTCGAAAAGCGAGTGGAGGCCAGGATCGAGGCGGCCCACGACTCAATCGAATCCGCACTGGCCGAACGGATTTCGCAAACGACCGAACCTGAGGGGGATGGCCCACTGGCCGTTGGCGCCAAAGCTGTCGCGGATATGTGCCAACAGCTTCAACAGGAACTGGCCGACTGGCGTGGCGCGGTCGAGCAGCGTCTCTCGGGCACCGGCGGAGCGATTGACGAGAGACTCATCGCCGTCGTGGCGCGGGTGGAGGACCAGCAGCAACAACTCGACGAACTCGATCGTACGATACAGCAGCAAAAAGACGCCGCCTTGTCAGCGTCGACGGCGGACGGCGACGGCGGGACCGAAGCGCTGGCGGAACAGGTTGCCGCCGTGTCCGCGCTTCAGGAACAGGTTGACGAGTTCCGCGCCCGGATCGAAGACGCGACGAATCAGATCGCGTCGGCCCGTGCCGAAACCGGCGAGGCCCGGGCGGCAATGGATCGGCAACTGCCGGCCATCGAGTCGAGGCTGGGCGAATTGAGCGACGACCTCGAAGAGCGCATCGATCAGATCAGCGCACGCCGCATCGAGTCGGCGCTGGCTGAGTTCGGCCCGGGCGAGCCCGTTGCGGATGGTGCGAACGACCGTCGGCGATGTACTTCAGCGAGTGCAGGAAAATATCGAGCCGGCGATTGCCCAGTTGGAATCGCGAAAGCACGATGCAGAAACGGCAATCCAGCGCATCGAATCACAGTTTGAAGGATTACAGACTCAGATCAAGACGTCGATGCAACAGTTCGACCGGCGGCTCGCCGCCGTAGCGGTGCCGGGTGAGGACGACCAGAACCAGGGCCAGGAAGTGCAGTCCTCCGAGCCGGTGATCCCGGAAGGTCCAATCGGCCGCCACCTTCTGGCCTTCATCGACGTGATCGGCAGCGGCAAGGAGCAGGACATACGCGGGTTCATCAAGGAGCACTATGCCAAGTCGGCCCAGAAGAATGTCACGATCGATCAGCGGCTCGGCGTCTTTGCCCGTCTGCACGAGCGCACCGGCGGCCTCGAAATACGCTGCGTGGAGCAGAGAGGTGAGCACATCGTGATGCTGCGGGCCCAGACCGTCCGCGACAATGAGTGGGATACCTATCATCTGCAGTTCGAGCCCAAAGCGCCCAACGGCATCGTCTCCTGGTCGATGAACGTGGAGGGAACGGGGCGCGTGTCGCTGCGATCGAAGGAATATTGATCGATATATTGGCGCCTGACACGCCAGACCATGCGTCTCGATGACCACGATCTATGCGTTTCGGGTCATAATATATTGCCCATCTTCTCCAAATTACCAGGGGATGAGAACGAAAATGCGTCACTCAATATTTTCGAGTTGACACGCCGATACAAAAATTGATACGGTTTGCCTGTCGTATTTCCGGGGATTCGATCACAATACGATGTTTTATTAGATAGAGATAACTACCCTTGCCCCCGGAAAGCCCCATCGCTGGCCTCTGGTCAGTGGTGGGGCTCTTTTCTTATTGAGGTGAATCGGGGTGACTGGCGAGGTGCATTTCCCGACCGGTCTACCGGTCAAGCGATGCGGTCACCAGTCTCCGACGGTGCCGTCACGGTACCAGACGCGCTGCGTGAGTTCCTTCTCGAACGGGTGCTTCTTGACCTGCGCCTCGTTGATTTCGATGCCCAATCCCGGCCGGTCGCCGGGACGGACGATCCGTCCCTTTTTCTCGACGGTGAATCCCTCACGTACCACGTCCTGCCGCCATGGCACATCGAGGTGAACCACCTCACAGATGATGTAGCTCGGCGTCGCGAAGCCGAATTCCAGAGATGCTGCGGTGCTTACCGGACCTTGCGGATTGTGAGGAGCGATCGAGAGGCGATAGGCCTCGGCCATTGCCGCGATCCGTCGCGCCTCGGTCAATCCGCCCACGTGGGTGATGTCCGGCTGAATGACGCTGGCGGCGCGCTTCTCAAATAGTTCGCGAAACGCGTGCTGGCCGATCATGCGCTCGCCGGTGGCGATCGGCGTCCTGACTGACCGCTGGATCAGGGCGATGTCGTCCATCGCCTCCGGCCGGGGTATGACTGAAAGTTGTGTATGAGTTCATGAAAAAGGCGGCGTATCCTGGGTGTTGCAAGACATCCCCAAGTGCGACTCATGGAACCAAAGATGGGATCGACCCATCGGGAAACCCGAAGCACGCTGGCCCCGGCGGGGAGGGTGACTCGTCGGGAAATTCCAATCGGGGTGACTGGATTCGAACCAGCGACCTCCTGCACCCAAAGCAGGCGCTCTAATCCAAGCTGAGCTACACCCCGAGGCGAACATTCTAGCAGACGTCTGCGGCGCCGATATCATGTGCCTGCATGAAGAGCGGACTGCGAGTGGGCCTGGTCGGCGAGCAGCGGCGGACGGTCGAGGGTGCTCACCTGATCGACTTTATGGGGCCGGATGTGCCGGGCGTGCTGGCGACGTCGTGGCTCGTCTGGTTCATGGAGCACGCCGCCCGAAATGCGATCCTGCCGTACATGGACGATGGCGAGGACAGCGTCGGCACGGACATGCAGATCCAACACACGGCACCGACACCGCAGGGTCTGGAGGTGGCCTGCAGGGCCCGGGTCGTCCGCGTCGACGGTCAGACCGTGACCTTTACTATAGAGGCTCACGACGGCCGTGAGTCGATCGGCAAAGCCCTGCACAAGCGCGCCGTGGTGCTCAAGTCGCGGTTTTCCCGTCACATTGCCCGAAAAACGGGGGCCCGCTGATGCGATCATGGCGTCACGGTAATTGGCGTGTTCACACGGCCGCGGCATGCCTGTTCGTCGCGACGGCGATCAGCGGTTGCGGCGGTTTTGGCCGGCAGTGGTCGGCGACGACTGCAGTCGTTCAGCCGCCTGCGGACATCACCGGCGCGTGGCAGGGCACGTGGTCGAGCGAGGCGACCGGTCACGGCGACGCGCTGCGGTGTATCATCACGCACGTCGAGCAGAACACGTACAGCGCCCGCTTCCACGCCAGGTTTATGAAGATTATCAGCGGTCGGTACACGACGATCATGCAGGTCACCCATGCGGACGGCGTCTGGCATTTCACGGGTGAATCCAACTTGGGCTGGTTCGGCGGTGGCGTGTACCGCCAGGAGGGCGAGATCCGCGACGGCATCTACGAGGCCCGGTATGAATCCAAGTACGATCGCGGTCTGCTGAGGATGAGCCGACCGGACGAACAGGTTGCCGCCGACCCGACGAAGTGAAACCCCTGTTGTTATTCTCATCCGACGCCAACGCGTGAATCGCCTGTTATACGCATTCGGATTAATTTTCGCGCGCATGTTCGGCGCCTGTCAGGTTGCGCATTTGTCGTGTCCCTGTAATGACGTGAAGTGAGATTCCTTTGGCATGGAGGCCATAAATGGACATTCCGCTTCGCAATCTGTTTGACCTGGCTGAGCTGGACAGATGTGTCCGCGTCGAGAGCAATGCCAAGCAGCGAAACCGCTATCGCGCGGTACGGCTGGTGATCGCTGGCGAACCGACGGGGACGATCATGGATAAGCTTGGCCGCAGCAAGAACTTTGTTCAACGCTGGTGCTATTTCTATCGAGACGGTGGGATCGACGCGG